>NZ_JCBANA010000056.1:0-46710 GCF_059760725.1 Achromobacter sp. 1014246743 | reverse complement strand
ATGAACCAGTTCGCCATCATCTATGCCGAACGCTTCACTGACCCGTATCGCTGAGATAGCATCGATAGGCCTGACCAAACCTCGGTCAGGCATTTACTGCCTTAAACACAAAAATACTGACAGTCCCCTTGCCGAGCGTTCGCAGTAGCCAAGATTGCTGGCTACGATCCAGTCGGGGCAACCCGCCTCTTCCTCTAGAGCCCGCAGATCAAATCTTTCGTTTCCACATACACGAGAAGTCTATCAAGCAACGGTCGACGGATATTCATAACTTGGCCGACGAAACCGTAGTCTGACACAATTACTTTGATAAGGAGGAGTTGCAGAGTGGGACATTTTTGCTGCTGGCGGAATCGTTCGCAATGGCCGGGATTGCTGACCATGACCCAGTGCAAGCGTCTGGCCTTTTCCCTAAAACCCTTCGATCCAACCTTCAGTAGCTCTATACCGGCAAAAGCTTTCAGCGAAAGTCGTAGTCTCACTACCTTAAAGCAATCAGCGTAAGCATTCCGCGATTGAACCCTGGATCACCCTCGGCTTCATTCCACTGGAAACCATGCAAAGGCGCCACTACGCCAGTCGTTGTCATTTTTGTTGACGTCTCCTAATTTTGGCTAATTATGGCTTCTATTTTTTCCGATAACCCACTTCCACTTCTGGCCGAAAGTGAAAGCTCAGATGGAAGAGATCGATTCTCGGCGGATGAAGCAGCTCACGGCTAACCGTGTGGCAGGTTTAGCTGAACACCACTCCGCAAATCCCAGGGCGCACGGCCGTTTCAGAAATTTAATATTCCATTTATTATCCTAGATGGTGCCTTTAGGCGGGCAATCCCAAAGAGCAAATTAGCCATTCGGCACGGTTTTATTTCAACGAGAAGGACAGTCTATCTGATGTCAGAACAGGGAGGATAAATGTATTTGGCTGCCTTGAATGTCAAAGGATTTCGACGGGTGGAAGAACTAGATCTTCGATTCAAACCAGGACTAAATGTGCTGGTCGGTCCCAACAACGTCGGCAAGACTGCGGTAGTGGATGGCCTGCGCGCATTACTTACAACTGCGGAAGAAGGTGCTCTCCGAGTGGATCTCTACGACCTCCACACATCGAGCGGACACGCCGCTACCGAGATCACCTTTCACTATGTGTTCAGAGATCTCTCGCTGGATGAAGAGGCGGACTTTCTCCCGGCCTTGAAGCCAATGCCAGCCGCACCGGATGCGCCCGACAAGTACGAAGCACATCTGTGGGTGCGATACAGCACTAATCGAACGACCGGTCGCATGCGTCCCAAACGTTGGTGCGGCGACCATGAAGAGAACAGCATCACTACAGAGATGCTCGAAGATCTCCGGGCAGTTTATCTGCCTCCCTTGCGCGATCCAGCGTCCGGACTCAAGCCCAGCCGTAGCAGCCAGCTAGCACGCCTCATTGATCGGCTCGCCAGCGACAGCGAGAAGGAAGAACTCGTCAAGCTGCTGAAAGAATTCGAAGAGAAGCTAGAAGTCGAGAAACCCGTCGCGAAGACCCAATCTGCGATTGAAACTCGCCATGTTGCGATGCTTGGCTCAACGCTCAAACAGGCACTGAAGATCGGCCTGACGCCACCCGAGTTTCAACGCCTGGCGGCGCGCTTAGCGCTTGCAGTCGAAGGGCTCGACATCGAGCAGAACGGACTGGGGTACAACAACCTGATCTACATGGCGGTTGTCCTGAGCGAGCTAGCCCTAAACCCAGATGCAGCGTACAAGGCTTTGATTGTCGAAGAGCCTGAGGCTCACCTGCACCCTCAGTTGCAGATCGTGCTGCTGGACCACCTACAGGCCATCGAAGCGCCCGTACCGGGACAAAAACCAGTTCAGGTCTTCGTCACAAGCCATTCTCCACATTTCGCTAGCGCGGCGAAGCTCGATTCATTGACCTGCATGCATCAGGGCGAAGGTAAGATTGGCGCGTTCTTTCCGAGGGAAGCCACCTTCCTGCCAAAGAAAAAAGAGAAACTCCAGCGCTACCTCGACGTGACGCGTGCGGACTTGTTTTTTGCGCGTCGGCTCATTCTCGTCGAGGGAGCGGCCGAGCGCTTTCTGGTCGACGCCATTGCAGCAAAGATGGGCATCAAGTTGCGTGAGCACTCTGTGACGATCCTGAGTACAGAAGGGCTGAACTTCGATTGCTTCGCTCCCCTATTCGGCAATGGTGCGATCCCAGTCCGAGTTGCCATACTGACCGACGCTGACACACCAGGTTACCCTGCCCCAAGTGCTACGCTGACACTGTCTGCGGCAGCAACGGCGATTGCCAAGCTCGCAAACACCCACATCAAGGTGTACTTCGCCGCGCGCACGCTGGAATACGACTTGGCGTTGCTTCCTGCGAACCAGACGCACATGCTGACTGCCTTGGCAGATATCCATCCTGGCATTGCCGCAGATCTAAAGGCCAAAGTCGATGCAGCAGTGGCCGCAGACAAGCCGCGCGAATTGTTTCGCGGAATGTTCGATCGCGGCCCTACTGTCAGTAACGTTAAGAAGGGCGAGTTTGCACAGGCACTTGCAGCCGTCATCGAAGATTCAGCGGTGTCGTTTACAACGCCGACCTATATCGCCGATGCACTGGCGTACGTGACAGCGCCATGACAGGGCCGTTTGTGCCGTCTCCGCAGCAGAAGCTGATCATTGAGGCAGGCCTCGTTAGTCAGCGCGTCATAGCCTGCGCCGGCAGCGGAAAGACGGCGACGGCTGTACGGAGGCTCGCCGAAATCCGCCGGCAGCTTGGCGCCTCTCGGCAATACGTGGCTCTGCTCTCTTATTCAAACGTCGCAGTTGAAACCTTCCGGGCCGAATACGCGAAGTTGACTGCTGGGCAGCACGGATTGTCGAGCCGAGTACTGATATGCACGGTCGACGCCTTCGTAACGTCGCACATCATCTCCCCCCATGCGGCGTCAACGATGCAGTGCGCTCAAAGGCCGTACTTAGTGAACGGTCACGAACCATTTCTGAAGGGTTTCACCTTCTTCAACGGGAAATTCAACGAAGAGATCCAGTTCCTCTCCGCTGCCTTAAACGGGACCAAGTGGAACTTCTTCAACACGGCCATGCGTGGTAACACTGTTCCCGTCAACGACTCCACAGCGCGCGCAGCGATTGGGAAATTGGGCAAGGCAGGCGCTTATACCCACGACCTTGGTCGCTACTGGGCGATCAACACGTTGGAGGATCGGCCGCGATTGCTCAGAATTCTCGCGCAACTCTACCCCTTCATACTGATCGACGAAGCACAGGACGTCGGTAGCGTACACGAATACCTGCTGGAGCTACTCATCGCAGAAGGGGTGACTGTCTCGCTTGTGGGCGATCCTAACCAGGCAATTTATGAGTTCGCCCACGCTGACGGCAGCTTTCTACGCAATTTTGATCCTGGGATCACGGGTCAGAAGGAAACGCTGTCGGAGAACCGTCGCTCGATCCAGTCGCTGGTGGACGTGACCAACAAACTTAGCGGAACGAAATACTTCTCCGCTAGACCCGCCCCAAATCGCAAGAATGGGCCGTATCTGATGACTTACAAAGACGAAGAACTCTTTAAGGTCCGCTCAACGTTTGCTGAAGTACTTGCCAACCACGGATATGCCCACGACTCGGCTGCGGTACTCTGCAGAGCCAGAGACACCATGTCTCTCATCGCAGGATCGGGGAGCAGCTGTGGTCAGGGAGCCACGAAGCACTTCGCGCGCGCGGCCCTCAGTCGCGATCGAGACGATGACGCCTCGGACGCCTTCACCCACGCAGTTGACGGCGTGTTTCGGTTGCTAGACAGGCCTCCGTCGACCCTCAGGGCCGCAGTGCTGAACGGCACCGACGACCTTCTGGCAAAAGCCGTGCGACGCATCATCTGGGCCTTCCTCAGGACGCCTGCCACGGGTATCCCGCCGGCGTCATTGAACGCCAAAAGTGAATGGCTCCCGAAGTTGAAGGCGAATCTAACGCCATTGCTGGCGACGCTGGAAACGAAATGCAGTTTGCCTTGCATCGCAAAGTGGGGGCACGGGGTCACGTCAAAAGAACTGACCGGCGAACCGCTGTGGTCCCAGGACCTCGCCACCTCGACCGTGCCACTTCCCCCCGTCAGAACTGTTCATCAAGCAAAAGGACAGAGCATCGATGCGGTCTTGTACTTACTGCGGTCAATCGACGTATCCAAGCTTCTTGCCGGGCCGATCCACGAGGATGGGCGGATCGGCTACGTTGGCCTGACGAGAGCGAGAGATCTGTTGGTAGTAGCCCTGCCAGACACAACAAAGGCTGCGTCAATCAAGCGCTTCAGGGACGCCGGCTTCCGCGATTGGTCCTGAATTGTCGGAACTATTCATGATTCTGTACGCGGGGCATATCATGGGAACCAAGATTATGGTAGTGCCGTTGAAGAAGAAGGCTGAACGTAGCGATGGCTTCACGGGGGACCTCATAGCGTGAACAAGAAAAAGAACATAAGCATGAAAAATTTCAAACTTCACGAAATTACCAAAGCAATACGAATGCTTGGCTCGCCTTTCACAAGAAAGCATGAATTTTCAGGAAAAAAGCAGTCGCCCGTCTCATCCACAGGCGCACCAAAGAATCTGATCGAACTCGCCGAGAAACTAACCCTACATGGCGCAAACCTCCACGTCATTCCTGATAGTGAGGACTACCCCTGGTTTATCCGAGAGTTTCAGAAACAGTTAATAGCTCAAGAGACGCGAAAAGAACTACTTCTTCCCAACTTGCGAGATGAAAACTCCAGCATCGCGATTTATTCCGACTACGGTGGAGAAAGCCATGACAGCAAATACCTCACATATAGTTTTCTAATTTGCGCATGGAACCAAACTGGTGTTTTTCATAAATTCATGCAGCAGCTTCGCGAAAAATTCAAGCTTAACGAGCCATTTAAAGAAATATCCTTTAAGGACTTTCGTTATGGTCCAATAAGCCGTGCATTAGACGACTACCTGAAAAACCTTAGCAACCTCGTCAACGGACTTTTGCTAACTGTCGTAATAGAAAAATCTGTTGGCTCAGTTTTTGGGGAAGAAGAAAAAATCGCACACCAATTCATAACAAAAACGCTCGGAGATGCTGGCTTTGGATCGTGGAAGCCGGACGTAGCGGAAAAAATATTACGCATCGTGCATTTCCCAGCCTACTTGGTAGCGTTGTTATCCAAGCCGGGACAACACGTATTCTGGATGACAGACCACGACTCAATCGCACCGACCGAAGAGCAGCACATGAATGTGCTTAACCTATTTGGGAATCTGCTTCCACACTACTGCAAGCATGAATTAGGAACTATCGGTGGCGCAGTTCCCTTTGAAGAGGCAGATCCCCAACACCTCGATCTCCTAAGTGCCGCGGACGTCGTTGCGGGCTCTATAGAGCACTACTACACTCGGTCTTACAAAACAGCAGATGAACCACTAATTCGAGAAGAAGCAAACAAAGTGCTGAGATGGCTTACCGGGCAAGGGGTAGCTTTAAAAAAACACACGATGATCATTCGAAAGCAAGATACCAGCATAGTGAGCGGCTCACTTCGTTTCGAATTAAAAGAGAAAGACCCGGAGACTACTTTTGTTCCGGTGGTCGTGCGGAAGCTCCAAATCTCATCCTAAAAAAAGACTTTGGAGAGATGTCGTGCCATGTAGCCATAAAAAAATATTGAACTCACTCCACATCAGAAAATAATCTCATATTAAGATGCCCTTCACTAGCCAAGATGAATATTTCTCGCTGAATCGTCTCAAGGAGGAATCGCTAGATCAATGGAAAGCGCGGATTAAAAAACAACAGTTCTTCATCCACGATGAGATTCTACAAGCTGCACTGATGTGGTCGACAAGGCTCAACAGTGGCGAATACATGCATGGTGTATGGTATTCAAAACAATCAACCGGCTATGCGTTGCTTACCTTTCTCGTTCGTCAAGCCCTTGACCTTTATAGATTTCCATATTGCGAAGATCGAATCTTGTCTGGTCCCATCGCCGATTCAAGCAAAGTCAGTATGAGAACGCTACTACCCGACCTTACCCCTGCCCGCGTGAATAAATTGATTGAAGAGACACGCAACATCTATTTACACACTCAGAAGAACCTCACAGAAGTCGGATTGAAATCCATCACTCTAGGGCGCAGACTTTATTGTGCACCAGACTCGCGCACGCATATCAGTAACTACGGGCATACCATAATCGCAGCTTGGCAGTCGGCAAAAACTCTTGGCCTAGATACAATTGATATCAACATGGATTCACTCAACCAATTTGGTGATGATGGCGCATATGCTCACTATCCCATTTCTTTGCATCTGTGCATTCCGGCCTCCGATGTATTGTGCTGCTCAAATCTTATCAAGAGCATGGAATCACCCGGAAGCAGCTTTAGCGATAGAGGGGGGGAATCCGGCGAATGGCTGATTATCAACCGCTCCCCAACTGGAGCAATAACCATCCCTATCGAGGCCATTCGTTTTGATGAGAAAAAATTACAACCATGGGATTACTACAAAAACCCAAATCATGCTCGCAAATTCCTGAATGACTATACGCCGATTCATATTGGAGCTATTCAACCACCTGCCACTCCTTACCCGTATACCGGGATGGGTTATAAACTGACAGGCTGGGGGAGAATTTGCAGCGCATGGGGCACACTCAAAGGGAATTGCTAAAAATGGTGTCAGACTACGTTTTCGAAGCCCCTGCCTAGAAGAAAATCTACAACGTAGTCGGACACCTTATTCGTGTAGACGGTGTGACGAGGGCAATCGTCAAAACTGTATTCGGAACTTCCAGAAAAACGTAGTCTCACACGTTATTTTACTTATTTCTAACGATAGACGTCCGACGCTAAGCCGACGATACTGCCTGATCTCAAAGTTGTCATTGGTTCAAATCGCGGCTTGATCGCGGCTCGAAACGTAATATTGGAGAACCCTGTCCCTGCCTGCCGGCAAGCTACAATGCGCTGGCAGATGCTTGCCCAGCTTTGCGGAATTTGTATACTTGGATACAAGCCTGGGTGATAACGTACTTCCAGGTGCAATCAGTGCTCATACTGTCCAGCACGGTTCAGCTTATCCTGCGGGTTTCGCAGTCTAAATACATTACGTCGCACAGAAAGGCGTTGCATGATCGTCGAATGTTCGAACTGCCGGCAGTACATTGAAGCAAAGGAAGCTGGATCCTATTGGCGCCATTTCGAAGGGCTGGAGCCTTCTAGACGCTATTCCTTGCTCGCCTGTACGTCTTGCCAAGAACCAATTCTTGTTGGTCAAACCAACATAGGGAATATGGCCGAAGGTGACAAATTGGATACGCCTTTTGTGGTTTTCCCTCAGGGTGACATTCGTGTAAATCCGAGTGCTCCGACTGAAATTCGAGCTGCCTTTCAAGAAGCATGCACATGCTATCGCGCACAAGCATTCACAGCATCCGCAATAATGTGCCGTAAGACGCTAGAAGGAATTTGCGCGGCCCATGGTGTCGAGGAGCGCAGCCTCAGCGCGTCGTTAAAAAAGATGAAAGAACAGACTCTCATCGATGACCGCCTTTTTGAGTGGTCCGATGCTCTTCGAGCGGTCGGAAACGAAGCGGCACATGGGGTTAATGTCGCGATTTCCCAGCTGGATGCCAAAGACGCGATCGAATTCACCAATGCTATTCTCGACTACCTCTTTTCCTATCGAGATCGCTTCGAGCAGTTCAAGAAGCGTCGTGGCAATGCTGCATAATTTTTTTTCCGGCGGACCGTCATCGGCGCCAGCTTAATTCATGCATGAAGCATCAGAAATACGGCATATGACGCTCCTAGTTTGTTGGGCGGAAATCGACACCCACGGGACATCCTCTCCAATACATAGCGTCGGACAGCAGAGCTTCCTGGACCTAGCCCGCGCAGCTTGACCACGCAAGAAAGGTCTTGGCGTGTGCAAATTGAGCAGCAATAAGGTATCAGACTACGATTTCGAGACGAGCGTTCTTCCAAGACATCGCCTGACGCCTTATTCTCACAATAATTGAAATTAATCTTCAGCAACGACAATAGTAAAATATTTAGTCACAACCCCATAAAAGATATAGACTGAAACTGAAATTTTTACCTTTTAGCCCTTGGAAATCAATATGCCGCTCCTGTTCTGCAATATCGGATGGATGAACTACTACAACGGCATTGACGGCGACACAATCGAACGAGGGGGTGAATACAATCAGCATTCAACGGGCCATGAAGTCTGCAACTTCAGCAATAACGCTGGCACTGTCTACGGATACGTACAACCTACTGGCAAGATCAAGATTGAAAAATTGGGTGCTGGCAAAAAAGACGAATTTGTAAGTGACATAACGGTCGTCTGGACAGCCGGACCTGCGAGTGGGGGAACCGTTGTCGTTGGTTGGTACAACCACGCAACAGTATTTCGCGAGACTCAGAAAATCTCTAGGCCAAATGCTCTTCAGAAAAAAAATAGAATACACAGCTTCCGAATCAAGGCCCCTGCCGATCAAGCGGTATTACTCCCGACTAACCAAAGAGAATTAATTATTCCACGAGCAGTAAAAGGTGGAATTGGCCAAAGTAATGTCTGGTACGCAGATAAAGAGGAGAGCCAAGCTATAGTGAATCGCGTTATTTCCCTTATCAATAGTGAAACGACTTCTGCTCTTCCCGACCTAGATCAATCCCAATCTACTCTTGAAGGGAATCCTCGCCTCGTAGCGCATCTACGACGAGAGCGAAATAATGCGATCATTAAGGCTAAGAAGCACGCAACAATCCTTGCGAAAGGGAAACTCTGTTGCGAGGCATGTGGTTTTGACTTCAAAGAAACGTACGGAGAAATTGGAAATGAGTTTTGCGAGGTACATCACCTTAAACCATTATCTCAAGCAGACGGCTTAGTAAAAACAGAACTAAAAGATTTGGCAATAGTTTGCTCGAATTGCCATCGAATGATTCATAGAAACAATCCAATGATTTCCATTCCTACATTGGCGAGACATATCCAGCGCAGACGTACACACTCCAGCAGCCCACCATGAAAGTGGCCTAAGGCTACGGTTTTTGGGCCGGAACCCTCAAGAATAAGGTGTCAGACTACGTTTTTGAAAGATGGTGTCGGGCTATATTTTTGTAGGGTTGCCGGCCTACAAAAAAATGGTGTCAGACTACGATTTCCCGCTCCGGTCCTTCAACCTGTCAACTGCGTTCAGTGATCGACCAAGAGATGCACGGGAATAACGGATTAAGCATCAGCAGCGATCCATGACAGAACGCTGTTTCGGGCGTCTTCTGGATCCCGTTGATTCCATCCAACATCGATTATTGCCTGGCGCTCGCCGACACCAAACGAAAGCGTTATCTGTCCCTTGTTGATTCTCGCTGAGGCCCATTGGAAGACATAGCCACGCTCGGCCCGCTTGGAAAAGTCCAGGCCGCTGACGAGTCTTTCAGCCGTTCGCTCTAGTGACTCCCAACTAGTCGACACTGCGCCCTGCGCGAGAGCCGCTTCGTATTGCTGCTTGTTGAAGACGACGCGACGACCTTGGGGCAGAAGCCAAGCGACCTGATCGCTGCGCACTTCGACGTCTGCAATCTGATCTCCGCAGCCAATGACACCGCAACGGCATCTTCCGATAAGAAGCTTCCCGCCAGCCCAAAGCGCGGACTGGCCAAAGAACTCAGGCGGGTCGAGACCAAGATCGTTTGGACTAAGCGATTTCAAAATATCAATGTCCGTGACCAGTGGACGCACCTCGTGGTCATTGGACTCATGAGATTCAGCGAAAGCGAAGTCGAGAGTGTCCATTTTTATGCCTAGCATTTGTCATGCTGATTACGTTGGCTGATTCGACAGGCCATATAAATGCCGACGCTCACGATCAACGGCTCCTGGCCGGAAGCCGAAATTGCCCCCGGCTCGATGCAAACGTGGCTTATTGATCAACGCCTTTAGCCTGCGCCAAGCAAACCTCAAGCTTCGCAATCAGCGCCCTAACCTCTTCCTCGCCCAGATCCAACGGATCTCCATGCGTACCAACCGCCACGACGCATATAGCCGAACCGTCGAACCAGGCGTCGAGACGGTCTTCAGGAAAAAATTGGGGCACGGTTTTCTCCAGGCTTTCAGTCGTCGCCGCTGCCGGTGGCATTGCGCGCCTCGGCCAGCGCCACGGTCAAATGCATGATCTTCTTCTTCAACTGATCCCGCTCATCCGTCAACCGCGCCAGCAACTCCCGCAACCTGGCCACTTCCGCCGGCAGGTCAGCAATATTCTCAATCGGAATATCCGGCACCGCTTCACGCGGCGGCGGCGCTTTGGCCTGGCGGACTTCTCGGGCGGCTTGTTGTAGTTCTTTCTTGCCGCCCGCTACCGCGGCAGCCTGGCGTTCTGGCGGCAATGTGGACACTGCCGCAGCGGCGTTGATGGAAATCGCTCCATCCTTGACCGCCTGCACCAACTCCGGCGCGGCGGCTTTCTGGATTTTCTCTATCTGGCCCAAAGTGCTGCTGCTGATCCGCGCTTCGCGCGCCAAGGTCTGGCGACTGATCGCAGCAGCCGGCGGCGCGGGGGGAATCGGAGGCGGCGGGGTGCTGCCGTCGTCTTCCCAAGGCGGCACGCTGCGGGACTGCAGGATTTCTTTCTTGCGCAGGGCCAACACCCCGCGCTGGAAATCGGAGACACTGCGCCGGCCCAGATGGTTTTCGATCATCCAAAGATGCACGTCTTCCATGGACTTGAACGAGGTGTTCTGACGGGTCTCGAACGGAATGCCGTGCTTCATGCACAAGGCGTAGCGATTATGACCATCGACCAGCAAATCGCCCCACAGGACCAGGGCGTCGCGGCAGCCTTCAGCCAGCAGACTGCGTTCGAGGGCCTCGCGCTCGTCGTCCGTCAAGGGGTCTATATAGGCGCGCAGGCCTTCGTCGATTCTTATATTCATGGTGTCCAAAAAATAATGCTTGCCCGACCCGCTGCGGTTCCGCCGCGACCCGTTACGGCCGGTTGAGGCCAAGCTTCTGCTGTGGCTAGGCCGCCCTTCCCCGGTCGCTCACGTCAACCCCGCTTTACGGCAGCCGACCATCCAGCGCAGCATGCACCGCCGCCAGACGCGCCTCCGGATCCGTCAGCGCCAGCAACCGAACCTTCTCAACCGCCGGCATCGGCAGCAATTCGCACCAGCGATCAGCCACCCAAGCGCACTCATCCAGGCGGTACGGCGGCGCTAGGGGCATGCTCTCTGCGGGTAGGCCTTCTTGCTGCCATTGGGCCACCAAACTGCCCAGCGCGTCGGCGCAGGGTTGCAAGGCGGCAGGTACGGGAAGGATCGGGTCGTCGGGGATGGGTTCGATTTCGCCCATCCAAAGACCGTATTTTGCCAGTTGGCTGGAAACCAGCCGAAAACGGCTTGTCCCTACACAGCGCAACTGCAATAGCGCGGGCATGGGCGCGTCCCAGGTGTCGATGCGGGCCAGGGTGCCGACGGGCGCCAGGGTCTCGGTGCCTTCGGGGGAGCGCACCTCGTTGCCCGCCAGCAGCGCGACGACGCCGAATTCGGTGCCGTCGGCGATGCAGCGGCGGATCATGTCCAGGTAGCGGACTTCGAAGATGCGCAGGTGCATGACGCCTGCGGGGAACAGGGCGTTGGAGAGCGGGAACAGCGGGATGGTGGCCACGGCGCCGCCCTACTTCACGGCGAAGGCGTCGTCGACGGGGACTTGCATGGCGGTGACCAGGGCGTTGGTCTGGGCGGCCATGCTGATGACGCCGAGAAGTTCGGCGTGCTGGCCGTCGGTCATGCCCTTGGCGCGGGCGGCGGCGGTGTGGGAGTGGATGCAGTAGGTGCAGCCGTTGGCGGTGGAGACGGCGATGTAGATCATTTCGCGGACCAGGGGCGAGAGTTCGCCTTCGGCCATCATGACTTGTTTCAGCTGGGCCCAGACGCGCTCCAGTTGCGGCGGGTCGTTGGCCAGGGCGCGCCAGAAGTTATTGACGAAATCGGACTTGCGGGTGGCGCGGATATCTTCGAACACCGCCCACGCCTGGGGATTCTTGCGGACTTCTTCGTCCGACAGCAAATGCACCGTTGCCATACGCCACTCCGACAGGAAAACCGGCGGGCGGCGGAGTGCCGCCCGCGCAATGTTCCATTGAACTGGAAAGGCTGGCGCGGTTCAAGCTGCGGGCCGAGCGTCTGACGCATTCAGGAGGGAATATTGGACACGGCCATCCTGAGGGGGGCACCCGGCGACTTCTTGTAAAAGCTGCAAGGCATCCCCCTGCGAAAGTGCCCTACGGCTTCAGGGAAACATGCTGAACAGCGTCATGTAGACAAACCGAACACCGTCACGGCGAAACCGACGCCGGCTTGAACGGATCCAGCGGATAGCGCGGTCGATTTCTCCGTTGATACGGAAACAACGAGAAATCCGAGCTGGTCACCCCCGGGCTGTCGCATTCAATCAAGGCGCACGAAATCGGCACGAACACCGGTCGGCAGTACATGCGCGACTTAACGAGGATGAAGCGAGCCTCACGCGGGTTGATACCCAGGCTTTCGAAGACGCCCAGGTCCCAGGGTTCGTGGGTTCTTTCAGTGACCACCAGCTGGGCGGCGCCGATGTCGAGGACGGCGCTGCGGCCCATGCAGGCGGACTGGCCGGTGTAGGTGGGGCCGGTGATGACGTAGGTGCCGTCGGTGATGGCGCGCACAACCCCGCGCAGGGTGACGGGCGCGGCGGGGCGGCCGATGGAGGGAATGGGCCGTTTGTTGCCGACGGGCAATTCGACGCGGGCGCCCTCGCCTGCCTGGATCATGGCCTCGACCGCTTCCGGGTCGCAGTACAGGCCGGCGACGATGCCGGTCAGGCCGGCGTCGACGGCGGCCATCAGGACGTCCATGGTGTCGCAGGTTCCGCCGGACATGCAGTTGTCGCCATGATCCAGCAGCAGCACGGGGCGATCGGCGCCGCGTGCCGCGGCGACGGCGCGGTCCAGGGACGCGGCCAGGGGTTCGGCTTCATAGACAAAGCCGTCGCGGTCTTCCCAGATGGCGGCGGCCAGACCCGCGGCGACGCGATCGGCCCCGGCGGCATCACCAGCGGCAACCACGATGACGCTCAGGCAAGGATCGGGGATGTCGGCCAGGGCAAAGCCGGCCAGCACGGACACGCCCAGCATGCCGCCGGCTTCGGCGCCGCGGGCGGCTTGCACGGCGCGGCGCATGGCGCCTTCGGCGGTGTTGCTGCGCAGGGTGTGGCTCATGAGCGGCAGGCGGCGCCAGGCCATGGTGGGCCGGGGGCCGCCGGACAGCCAGTCGAACAGGATGCGGCCGGCGTGTTCGCCGGTTTCGTACATGTCGATGTGGGGATAGGTCTTGAAGCTGATGATGACGTCGGCGTTGTCGACCATTTTCTGGGTGACGTTGCCGTGCAGGTCCAGGGCGACGGCGATGGGCACGTCGGGGGCTTGCTGGCGCAGGCGCTCAAGCAGGTCACCTTCGCCGTCGTCGGTGGTTTCGACGGCCATGGCGCCGTGCAGGTCGAGCAGGATGGCGTCGCAGCCGTGGGCGCCGGCGACGATGCGGTCGCACAGCTGGCGGTAGGCGTCGCCGTCGACGCGGCCGCTGGGGTAGGCGGTGGCGGACACGGGGGTGACGAGGGTGGCGGCGCGCGCCTCGGCCAGGTCGATGAAGGCGGACATGGCGGTGCGCTTGCCTTTGTTTTCTTCGTAGGCCTGGGCGCCGTAGGTGGGGCCGTCGTTGCCAAAGGCCGACAACGGCGTGGGCACGGGCGAAAAGGTGTTGGTCTCGTGGTTCATGCGGGCGATCAGGACTTTCATGCCTTGCCTCCTCCGGGGGTGGGGTCGGGGCGTGCAGCGCCGCCCAGCCCCAGTTTTTCCATGGCTTCGCTGGCCTCGATGATCATGGCGGCGACCTCGGCGACGCTGACGCGCAGGCCGGTGGCGCGGGTGCGCATGTGTTCGTAGGCGGCGCGCTCGTCCAGGCGTTGGTGGTCCATCAGCACGCGGATGGCTTTTTCGATGACGCGGCGTGCCTTGATGGTGTTTTCGAGTTTGTCGATTTTGTTCTGTTGGCGGCTCTGGAATTGTTTGGCGGAGCGCGCCAGGACCAGGGTGCTGAGAATGCCGGCGGACCGGAACGGCCGGGTCAGGACGCCGTGCGCGTTGCTCTTGAGCAGTTGCTTCAAGGTGGTGGGGGTTTCGTATTCGGACAGGGCGATGAGGGTGGCCTCGACCTCGCTGGCGGACCAGGCCGAGCTGTTCTGGCCGCATTGCGAGACCTGGAAGAAGACGACGTCGGCGCCCGCCGGGGGCTTGTCGGGGAACGGCCAGCACAGGTGGATGCGGCAGCCGATGCGCTTGAGCTGTTCGACCAGCAGGTCGCGGTCTTCGCCGGGCGGATAGGCCACGGCGACCGCGACGCTGCGCAGGTCTTCATAAAGGCGGCGAAGGCTATGGTCCATGCTTATTTCAACCAGAATTCGTCCAGGCCGAACGCGGTCAGGTAGGGGTCCGGCTTTACCGGTTCGCCGCTTTGCCAGACGATGTCGAAGCGCCCGTCGGCGCGGCAGACGCCGATGCGCGGGGTCAGGACGCAGTGGTTGTTTTCGGCCAGGATGGACAGGCGGCCTTCGGGTGCGTCAAAGCCCACCTGGTGCACGGCCTGGACCAGTTTGCGGGTGTCCATGCTGCCGACGCGTTGCAGGGCGCGGGCGAACAGGTGCACCTGGCTGTAGGCGCTTTCGGCGTAGACGCTGGCGGGCCGGTCGCCGAAGCGGGCGTGCCAGCGGGCCAGGAAGTGGGCGTTGGCGGGGGTGTCGACGGTGTTGAAGTAGGTGGCGGCGGTGATGTGGCCGACGCACAGTTCGGCGCCGATCTCGGCGACCTCGGATTCAGCCATGGTGAGGCTGGCGATGGGGATGTGGGGCGCGGCGGGGTCGGCCTGGCAGGCTTCGTGGTAGCGGCGGTAGAAGCGCTGGGCGTCGTCGCCGATGAGGGTGGAGAAGACGACGTCGGGCTGGATGCGGCGGATGTCGCGCACGACGTCGATGATGTCGCTTTCGTCGCAGCCCAGCGGCAGGTAGGTTTCGTCGAGGATGTCGCCGCCGTGTTCTTCCACCGTGTCGCGCATGATGCGGTTGGTTTCGCGGGGGTAGATGTAGTCGGCGCCGACCAGGAAGATGCGCGAGCCGCAGTGCTGAATCAGGTAGGCGGCCAGCTGCATGCTGCCCTGGTTGGGCGCGGCGCCGGTGTAGATGACGTTGGGGGAATACTCGAAGCCTTCGTAGACCGAGGCGTACCAGAGCAGCGAATTGCTGCGTTCGACGACGGGCAGCATGGCTTTGCGGCAGTGCGAGGTGCAGCCGCCGAAGATGACGCTGACTTCGTCGTCGAGCAGCAGGCGGGCGGCCAGGCGGCGGTATTCTTCGCTGTCGCTGCGGGGGTCGTAGACGACGGGTTCGAGCGGGCGGCCCAGCACGCCGCCCAGGGCGTTGATTTCTTCGACGGCCAGGACGGTGCCGAAGAAGTGCTGGGATTCGGTGGTGCCGGTGACTCCGCTGCGCGAGTACAGCACGCCGATGCGCCACCCCTGCCCGGCGGCGTCACTGTCATTGCGGGGGGTCATAACGGCATCCTTTGCAAAGTCGCGGCGCGGGGGCTGCGGGAACGGGGCGGCCTGGGGGCCACGCGTCAAGGTTCATGCGGGCGGGTTTCATACCTTCAAGTGGTCCATGATATGGCCGACCGCCTGGGGTGCGCCAGCCTCGCCCTGGTCGACGATGGCGCCTTGCTTTAAGACCAGGTAGCGGTCGGCGACGTCCAGGGCAAACGCGACGTTCTGTTCGACGATGAACATGGACGTGCCGCGGCGTTCGCGTTCCCAGTTGAGCGCGCGGCCCAGGCGGTCGATGACGGACGGTTGCAGGCCTTCGGTGATTTCGTCCAGCAGCAGCAAGGCGGGCCGCTGCATCAGGCCGCGGGCGACCAGCAGCATTTTCTGTTCGCCGCCCGACAGGGTGCCGGCCTGCTGGCGCAAACGGCTGGCGAAGACGGGGAACAGGTCGGCGATTTCACCGAAGCGTTCGTCGAACAGTTTGTCGTGGGCCAGGCCCAGGCGCAGGTTGTCGCGAATGTTCAGGTCGGGAAACAGCGGCTGTTCCTGGGCGGCGTAGGCCACGCCGCAGCGGGCGACCTCGTGCGGCCGCAGGCGGGTGGCGTCGATGCCGCCCACCTGGACGCGGCCGCGCAGCTTGGGCAGGTAGCCCATCACGGTTTTGAGCAGCGTGCTCTTGCCCATGCCGTTCTTGCCCAACAGCGCCACGCAGGCGCCGCTGGGCACCGACAGCGAGATGTCGTTGAGCACGACGGCGCCCTTGTAGCCGCTGGCGACGCCTTCCAGGTGCAGGGCCGGGGTGGCGGGGGTCATGTCGGGGCTCCTTGGGGCGTGGGGGCATTGCCGGCGTAGATGGTGCGCACCAGTTCGGATTCGACGACTTCACGGAAGCTGCCGTCCATGACGATGCGGCCCTGGTGCAGCACGATGATGCGGGTGGCGACTTCGGCCACGAAGTCCAGGTCGTGTTCGACCAGCAGGCAGCACAGACCGTGGGTGTGGGCCAGGGACGCCAGCACCTGGCCGATGCGGGCGCGTTCGTCTTTGGAAAGGCCGGCGGTGGGTTCGTCGAGCAGCACCACGCGCGGCTCCAGGGCCAGCACCATGGCCAGTTCCAGCGCCTGCTGCTGGCCGTGCGACAGGTCGCGCGCGATGCTGTCCAACTGCTGGTCCAGGCCGGTCATGCGCAGGACCTCCAGGGCGTAGGCGGGCAGCGCCAGCTGGGGCGCGCGGCGCAGCCACGAGGGGCGCTCGCGCAGCGTGGTGGCGATGCGCAGGCTTTCGGCGACGGTCAGGGTGTCGAAGATGTTGGCGTTCTGGAACTTGCGGCCCAGGCCGAAGCGCACGCATTGTTCGGGGCCATCGCGGCGCACGGGATGGCCGCAGAGTTCGACCTGGCCGTCGGTGCGTTCGGCGCCGTCGGCGATGCAGCGCATCAGCGTGGTCTTGCCGGCGCCGTTAGGGCCGATCAGGCCCAGCAGTTCCCCTCCGCGCGCTTGCAGGTCGATGCCTTCCAGCACTTTCAGGCTGCCGAAACGCTTGGCGACGCCGGACAGGGCCAGGGCGCGCGGGGCGGCCGGCCCGCCCTGCCCTGCGGCCGCGAGCGGGCGGGCCGCCAGGTGCGGCGCCGGGGCCGGACGGCGCTTGCGCAGCGGCGCCAGCAGCAAGGGCAACAGGCCGCGCGGCAGCAGCAGGATGACCAGGATGAAGGTCACGCCCAGCAGCAGCTGCCACACGAACGGCAGGTTGCCGCTCAGGTAGGAACCGGCCACGTTGATCAGGATGGCGCCCAGCACGGGGCCCCAGATGGTGCCGCGCCCGCCCAGCGCCACCCAGATGATCAGTTCGGTGCCGAAGACGAAGCCGGTCAGTTCCGGCGCGACCACGCCGCTGAAGGCGCCGTAGCCAAAGCCGGCCAGGCTGGCCACCGCGCCGCACACGACCAAGAGCGCGATGCGCCACTGGGCGGTGTTCAGCCCCAGGTAGCTGCAACGCGCCTCGTTGTCGCGCAGCGCCACCAGGATGCGGCCGCCGTCGCTGCGCACGGCCACCCAGGCCAGCAGCGACACGATCGACAGGCCGCCGGCGGCGATGACGTACCAGGCTTCGAGCGACAGGTCGAAGGTGTCGTAGCCGGTCAGGCCCGAGGACGACCCGGTGTAGGTGCCGCCGGACAACGCTACTTGGGTCAGCACGATGGGCAGCACCAGCGAAATGACGGTGGCAAAGAACGGCGAGGCGCCGCGGTAGAACGACAGCCAGCCGGTGACCAGGGCCAGCAGGGCCGCCCCGCCCACGGCCACCAGCACGGCCAGCCCGGCCGTGGCGGGTGAAAAGCCGTAGTGGGTGAAGGCCAGCCCGGCGGCATAGGCGCCGACGCCGAAGAAGGCCGATTGGCCGAAGGTCAGGTAGCCGGTGTAGCCCCACAGGATGTCCACCGTCACGGCGGCGACGGCGAAGAACAGCGCCTTGATCAGCACGTTCAAGAGGTAGGTGTCGAACAGCCACGGGCCGGCGACCGTCAGGGCCAGGCACAGCACGGACAGCCACAAGAGGTCGCGGCCCCGCGCGCTGCGGCGGGCGTCGGCGGCGGGTGCGGCCGGCGCTTGTTGCGCTAGAGAGGGTTCAGTCATGGGCGAATCCTTTGGGACGCAGGCGCAGGGTCAGGGCCGCCAGCACGGCGATGGTGACGCCACCCAGGATGGGGCTGACGTACACGCTCACCAGCACCTGGCAGGCGCCGTAGACCAGGCAGGTCACGAGCAGCGCGGTGATCGAGTTGCCGGACACCATCACCAGCATGAAGGCGCTGACCAGCCAGGGCAGCCCCATGCCGGGGTCCACGCTGGACAGCGGGGTGATCAGCGCGCCGGCCAGCGCGCCCAGCCCGGCGCCCAGGCCGAAGGTCGTGAAGCGGATGCGTTCGGCGTTGATGCCCAGGCCGCGCGCCAGATCTTCGTTCATGATGACCGCGCGGGTGCGCACGCCGAAGCGGGTGCCGTTCAGCAGCAGCGTCATGGCGGCATACAGCAGCAGCGCGCACGGCACCAGGAACAGGCGGTAGGCGGAATATTCGGTGCCCAGGAACGGCACGGCGCCCTGGATGGGGGAATCCACGAACTGCACCTCGCGGCCAAAGGCCATGGTGATGAGCTGGCCGATGACGATGCCCAGCCCCCAGGTGGCCAGGATCGCGTCCAGCGGCCGTTTGTACAGCGGCTGCACGATCAGCCGTTCGACCGCCATGCCCACCAGCACGCCGGCCGCCAGCGCGCAGGGCAGCGCCAGCCAGGGGTCCAGCCCCAGCTGCGTGACCACCAGGCTGGCGTAGCTGCCCAGCGTGATGATGGCGCCGTGCGCGAAATTGACGATCTTCATCACGCCAAAGATGATCATCAGCCCAGCCGTCACGATGAACAGCATGGCGGCCGTGCTCAGGATGTCCAGCATCAAACCCATAGTGCTCTCCAGCGCCGCCGGCCCGGCCGGCGGCGCGTGTTGCGTCATGCCAGGAAGCGTTACTTCAGGTCCGGGCATTGCGCGCCCGGGTCCACCTGGTTGAAGGTCTGCAGGATCTTGATGGAACCGTCCGGCTGCACCTGGCCCAGGCGCATGGTCAGGGCGGCGTGGCGCTGGCGATCCATCTTGACCGGGCCGCGCGGACCGTCGAACGAGACTTCGCTCAGGGCCTGCACGACCTTCTGCGAATCCGTGCTGCCGGCCTTCTCGACCGCGGCCTTGTACAGGAAGAAGGCTTCGTACTGCGGGCCCGAGAATTCGTTGGCGGTCTTGGCGTCGGCGCCGAACTTGGCCTTCAGGCCGTCCAGGAACTTGCGGTTCTGCGGGGTATCGATGCTGGTCAGGTACGACGCCGACAGGTACATGCCGACGGCCGTGTCGCCCATGGTCTTGGCGGTGGCTTCGTCGATGGCCAGGTTGCCATAGGGCATGGTCAGGCCGGCGGCCTTGACCTGCTTGGCCAGGCTGACGTTGGGGCCGCCGCCGGCCGTGGAACTGATCAGCGCGTCGGGGTTGGCCGAACGGATCTTGGACACGACGGGCGTCCAGTCGGAGCCGTCGATGGGCAGGTATTCCTCGCCCACGACGCGGCCGCCCTGCTTTTCGATGTATTCGCGGGTGAACTTGAGCATGCCGCGGCCAAACGCGTAGTCGCTGCCCACCAGGAAGAAGGTCTTGGCGCCGCGCTCCTTCATGAAGTGGTCGACCACCGGCGCCACCTGCTGCTCGGGCACCCAGCCATTGACGTGCATCCAGCGGTTGCACGAGCGGCCTTCGTAGAAAGAGGTGTAGATGTACGGCACCTTGCCGCGCGACACGATGGGCAGCGCCGCGTTGCGGGCCGCGCTGGTTTCCATGGCGATGATGGCATCCACCTTTTTCTGGAACACCAGCGTGTCGTAGGCCTTTTGCGCGCCGACCGCGCCCGAGGCGTCGTCGGCGATTTCCAGCACGACCTGGCGGCCCAGGATGCCGCCGGCCGCATTGATTTCGTCGGCGGCCAGTTGCGAGGCCTGCACCACGCCGGGTGCGACCACGCTGTTGGCGCCGGACAGGCCGACCGGCACGCCGATGCGCAAGGGCTCGGCGGCCTGCGCGCCGGCCGCGCCGGCGAGCAAGGCGACGAAGGAAAGTCGGGTGAGGAAACTGCTGGGGAAGCTGCGCTGCAAGAACGTCATGGAATTTCTCCTTGGGGGCCGGCTATCCGCCGTTGTACGTGGGGTGTGAAGAGAGTCGGGTTCAGCCCTGCCGGGGCGCGTCGGTGGCGCCCAGCAGTTCGTCATACAGGTCGCAGCGCCGGTCGCGCAGCACGTGGTTGAAGGCGTTGAGCTGCCGCGCCCGGCGCGAGGCCGCCAGGTCGACGGGTGCGACCAGCACTTCTTCCTGGTCGAAGCTGGCGGGGCCGGCGGCCGTCCAGCCTTGCGAGCCGACGATCAGGCTGCGGCCCACGAAGGGCTGGCCGCGTTCGGTGCCGACGCGATCGGCGCAGACCACGGTCAGGCCGTTGCTGTGGGCGCCGGCAATCGCCAGCGCATGCGCCATGGCGGGGCCGTCGGGCGTCTGGCCGGGCATGGGCACCCAGTTGGTGGGCACGGCCACGATGTCGGCGCCGCGCATGGCCAGCAGACGGTAGACCTCGGGAAACCAGCCGTCGTAGCAGATGGCCACGCCCAGGCGGCCCAGTTCGGTGTGAAACACCGGCAGGCCCAGGTCGCCGGGTTCGAAGAACAGGTTTTCGTCGCCCCACAGGTGCAGCTTGCGGTAGGTGCCCAGGTAGCCGGCGGGGCCGGCGATCAGCGCGGCGTTGTAGAGCCGGTCGCCGCTGCGTTCGGCAATGCCGGCCACCAGATAGATGCCCAGCCGCTGCGCCAGCGCGATCCAGGCTTGCGCGCTGGGGCCGTCCGGCACGGTTTCGGCCAGCGCAAAGGCTTCCTGGCGGCTCTCGAACATGTAGCCGGTGTTGGCCAGTTCGGGCAGCACCACCAGCTGCGCGCCCTGGGCGGCGGCCTGTTCGACCAGTTCGATGGAACGCGCCAGGTTGGCGGCCACGCACCCCATCTGCGGGGCGGTCTGCACGCTGGCCACCCGGATCGCGGACGGGGCGTCGTCCTGCGGCTGTGAAACTTGCATGCGGTCTCCTGTTGCGGATTTGAAAACGAAAAAGCCCCCGACCACGCAGTGCGTGTGAGTCGGGGGCTGCTATAGCCAGACGGAAAGTTCGGGCAGCAATCATTGCTGCGGGGTGTTGCCGGGTGCTGCGGCGCGGGCCGGGGCCCTGCGCGTTCGGATCAACGCTGATCCTGTGGCGAATCATAGGGATGCGCCGGCGCCGCGGACAATAAGAGGTTTCCCGGACTCGGCATCCAGTGTGAAAATGCGGGATTGCGTCCCCGAACGCGTCACGGCCCACGGAGGAACCCCATGCCCAGACTATCCGCCTATCTCAGTTTCGACGGCGACTGCGCCGAGGCCATGCAATTCTACGAACGCGTGCTGGGCGGGCGGATCGAAGCGTTGCTGCGCTACAAGGACGCGCCGCTGGACGCCGCCATGCCCGACCTGTCGACGCAGGATTCCGAACGCATCATGTACGCCCGCCTGGCGCTGGACGACCAGCTGCTGATGGCCAGCGACGCCACCGCCGGGCACCCCTACCCCGGCAAGCAGGGCATGGCGCTGTCGCTGGCCTACCCCACGGTATCGGACGCGCACCGCATTTTTGACATGCTGGCGGAAGGCGGCAGCGTTACCATGCCGCTGCAGAAAACCTTCTGGGCCGAAGCGCATGGCGCGCTGATCGACCGCTTTGAGACCCGCTGGATGATCAGCGGCGGGCGCTTGACGCACTAGGGCCATCCAACACTACCCGCCCGCGCGGCGAAGGATCCAACCCATGACGCATGGCATACACGGCAAGCAACGCTGGTGGGCCCTGATGGTGCTTTGCCTGGGCGTGCTGATGATCGTGCTGGACACGACCATCGTCAACGTCGCCCTGCCCTCGATACGCGAAGACCTGCATTTCACCGAAACGTCGCTGGTGTGGGTGGTGAACGCCTACATGCTGACCTTCGGCGGCTTTCTGCTGCTGGGCGGACGGCTGGGCGACCTGCTGGGCCATCGCCGCATGTTCCTGGCGGGACTGACACTGTTCACCGTGGCGTCCCTGGCCTGTGGCCTGGCGCAGGGCCAGGGCCTGCTGATCGCAGCCCGCGCGGCGCAGGGGCTGGGCGGCGCGGTGGTGTCGGCGGTGTCGCTGTCGCTGATCATGAACCTGTTCACCGAGGCCGGCGAACGCGCCCGCGCCATGGGCGTGTACGGCTTTGTCTGTGCGGGCGGGGGCAGCATCGGCGTGCTGCTGGGCGGCTTGCTGACCAGCGCGCTGTCGTGGCACTGGATCTTCCTGGTCAACATTCCCATTGGCGTGCTGGTGTATGCGCTGTGCCTGCGGCTGCTGCCGGCGGCCAAGGCGCAGGCGGCGGGCGGCAAGCTGGACGTGGCGGGCGCGGTGACCGTCACGGCATCGCTGATGCTGGCGGTGTATGCCGTGGTCAACGGCAACGAGGCCGGCTGGACGTCGGCGCAGTCGCTGGGCCTGATCGGCGCGGCGGTGCTGTTGATGGCGCTGTTTCTGGGGATCGAAGCCCGCGTGGCGGCGCCCTTGATGCCGCTGGGGCTGTTCCGGCTGCGCAACGTGGCCACGGCCAATGTCGTGGGCGTGCTGTGGGCGGCGGCCATGTTTGCCTGGTTTTTCGTATCGGCGCTGTACATGCAGCAGGTGCTGCGTTACGACGCCATGCAGGTGGGCCTGGCGTTTCTGCCGGCCAACCTGATCATGGCGGCGTTTTCGCTGGGGCTGTCGGCCAAGCTGGTGATGCGCTTTGGCATCCGCGGGCCGCTGACCACGGGCCTGTTGCTGGCGGCGCTGGGGCTGGCGCTGTTTGCCCGCGCGCCCATCGACGGCAGCTTCGTGGCCGACGTGCTGCCGGGCATGCTGCTGCTGGGGCTGGGTGCGGGCATTGCCTTCAACCCCATGCTGCTGGCGGCCATGAGCGATGTGGAACCCAGCCAGTCCGGCCTGGCGTCGGGCGTGGTGAACACCGCGTTCATGATGGGCGGCGCGCTGGGGCTGGCGGTACTGGCCAGCCTGGCCGCGGCCCGCACCACGGCGCTGGCGGCAGGCGGCGCGGCGCCGGTCGTGGCGCTTAACGGCGGCTACCAGCTGACCTTTCTGGCGGGCGCCGGGATCGCCGCGGTGGCCGGTTTGCTGAGCGGCGCGCTGGTGCGGTCGCGCAACCGCGAGCTGCCGGCCCACGACTTTTAAATTCTTGACGGCGGCGGCAAGGGGCTTGCAGTAATCTGGCGACGCCCCTTCTACCGGAAGCCCACCGCCATGACATTCCTTGCCAGCGCCAACCTGTTGCGCCGCCGGGACGGCCACGAAGCCCGCGTGACCTTCGTCGAGCTGTTCTTTGATCTGGTCTACGTCTTCGCGGTCACCCAGCTGTCCCACAGCCTGCTGCACGACCTGACGCTGATGGGCGCCCTCCACACGCTGGTGCTGTGGTTCGCGGTGTGGCTGGGGTGGCAGTACACCTGCTGGGTCACCAACTGGTTCGACCCCGACGCGCTGCCGATGCGCCTGATGCTGTTCGCGGTGATGCTGGCGGGCCTGGTGGCCGCCGCGGTGCTGCCGGGCGCGTTTGGCGATAACGGGCTGATCTTCGCGGTGAGCTATGTGCTGATCCAGGTGGGACGCACGCTGTTCGTGGTGCTGCACCTGGGGCCGTCGCATCCGCTGGCGCCGAACTTTCGCCGCATGCTGGGCTGGCTGTGCATTTCAGCGGTGCTGTGGATCGCGGGCGGGCTGGCAGAAGGCAATGCCCGGCTGGTGCTGTGGGCGCTGGCGGTGGCCTGCGAATACCTGTCGCCCATGACGGGGTTCTGGCTGCCGGGCCTGGGCCGCTCGACCACGCGCGACTGGACCATCGAAGGCGGCCACCTGGCCGAACGTTGCCAGTTGTTCGTGATCGTGGCGCTGGGCGAAACGCTGCTGATCACCGGCGCTACGCTGGGCGAGCACCCGCACTGGGATGCGCCCACCCTGATCGCGCTGCTGGCGGCCTTTCTGGGCACAGCCGCCATGTGGTGGGTGTACTTCGACACCAGCAGCAAGGACGGCAGCCATGCCATCGCCCACCACGCCGATCCGGGCCGGGTCGGCGCCTATTTCCACTATGTGCACGTGATTCTGATTGCCGGGGTGATCGTGTCGGCGGTGGCCAATGAACTGGTGATTCTGCACCCGGACGGACGCATCACCCCGGCGGCCGCGGCGGCCTTGGTGGGCGGCCCGGCGCTGTACCTGCTGGGCAACGGCATCTACAAAACGGTGGTGTACGGGCGTTTTCCGCTGTCGCACGTCGTCGGCCTGGTGCTGCTGGCGGTGCTGGCGCCGGTGGCCTTCGTGACCGACAACCTGATGGTGGGCGGGCTGACGACGCTGATCATGATCGCGGTGGCCACCTGGGAAAGCCTGTCGCGGCGCGGAGCGCATCGCCACGCTTCACTGTAGACCCGGCTCGCGGCCCGGCGCGCCCTCACGCGCCCGGCCGGTGCTGCGCCAGCACCTCGCGCATCGACTGGGCCGCGTCCTGCAATACCGGCACCGCGCGCAGCAGATCGTCCAGCATCAGCCGGGCCGTCGGGGCGTGGCAGGCCACCGCTGCCACCACGCGGTCCTGCGCGTCGCGCACCGGGACGGCCACGGCGCTCATGCCGCGCACGAATTCTTCGTTGTCGATGCCGATGCCGCGGGCGGCCAGGCGGTCCAGTTCGTCTTCCAGCCGTGCCGGGTCGGTGAACGTGCGGGGGGTGTTGCGGGTGAGCGGCAAGCGCGCCAGCACGCGGCCGCGTTCGAGCCGGTTCATGGACGCCAGGAACAGCTTGCCGCTGGCGGTGCAATGCATCGGCACGTGGCTGCCGACCGCGAAGAACAGCCGTAGCGGTTCCGCCGTTTCGACGCGTTCCATGTAAAGGACCTGGTCGCCGTCGGGCGCGGTCAGGTTGCAGGTTTCGCCCAGCTGGCCCACCAGTTGCGCCAGCACGGCGCGGCAGGCGCGGGTGAAGGCGGACGCGCGCAGCGTGGACAGCGCCAATGCGGTGGCTTGCGGGCCCGGGACGAAACCGTTTTCAGTCGGCGTGGCGGCGGCGTAACCGGCGCGCTGCATCGCCGCCAGCAATCGCATCAGCGTGGACTTGGGCATCTCCAGCCGCTGCGCCAATTGCGCCAGCGTGGGTGGATGCTGCGCCCGCGCCAGGTAGTCCAGCACCCGCAGCGCGCGCAAGGACCGGGCATCGTCGGGCGCCTCGGCGCCTTCGGCCGCCGCCTGCGGCGATGCTGCACTGCGATTTTGAAACCGAAGAGGCATGTTCTGTTCCATTTCCCCGTTGGCGCGCGGATCGCGCTTTCTTTCGTCTGATCGCTTCCTAGAATCGCCACAGATGCAGCCAGCGCGCGCATCGCGCCGATCCCGTCCTGCGGGCCAGTATATAAGTGCGCGGCGCGGCGGCACGCAGGGTAAACGCGCCATCCGTCCGGGTTACGCAACCCGCGCCAGATCGGCCACACCAGGGAGAAAACCAGAGATGTCTGATGCCGTGGACTACATCGTGGTGGGGGCCGGTTCAGCCGGCTGCGTGCTGGCCAACCGCCTCACCGCCAGCGGTGAACACACCGTCTGCCTGCTGGAAGCCGGTCCGCCGGACCGCTCGCCGTGGATCCACATTCCCATCGGCTACGGCAAGACCATGTTCCACAAAGTGGTGAACTGGGGCTACTACACCGACCCCGATCCCAACATGCTGGGCCGCCGCATCTATTGGCCGCGCGGCCGCACGCTGGGCGGGTCCAGCGCGATCAACGGGCTGATCTACATTCGCGGCCAGCGGCGCGACTACGACGCCTGGGCGGCCGCCGGCAACCCGGGTTGGGGCTGGGACGACTGCCTGCCCTACTTTCGCAAGCTGGAAAACAACGACCTGGGGCCGGGCGACACGCGCGGCACCGAGGGGCCGCTGAACGCCACGTCGATCAAGACGCCGCACCCGCTGGTGGAAGGCCTGATCGGCGCGGCCCAGGCGCTGGGCGTGCCGCAGGTGCGCGACTTCAATACCGGCGAGCAGGACGGCGTGGGCTATTACCAGCTGACCACCCGCAACGGCCGCCGCTGCTCGACCGCCGTGGCCTACCTGCGCCCGGCGCAGGGCCGCGCGAATCTGCGTATCGAGACCGATGCGCACGCCATGGCGGTGCTGTTCGAAGGCAGCCGCGCGGTCGGCGTGCGCTACCGCCAGGGCGGCCAGATGCGCACGCTGCGAGCGCGGCGCGAAGTGCTGCTGTGCGCCGGCGCCTTGCAGTCGCCGCAGCTATTGCAGCTGTCCGGCGTGGGGCCTGCGGCGCTGCTGCGCCCGTTCGGCATACGCGTGGTGCGCGACCTGCCCGGCGTGGGCGAAAACCTGCAAGACCACCTGCAGATCCGGCTGATCTACGAAACCCGCCAGCCCATCACCACCAACGACCAGCTGCGCACCCTGCATGGCCGCGTCGGCATGGGACTGCAATGGCTGCTGTTTCGCGGCGGGCCGCTGGCCGTGGGCATCAACCAGGGCGGGTTGTTCTGCCGGGTGGATCCGGCAAGCGCCAGTCCCGACACGCAATTTCATTTCGCCACCCTGTCGGCCGACATGGCGGGCGGCAAGGTGCATCCGTTTTCGGGCTGCACCTATTCGGTCTGCCAGTTGCGGCCGTCGTCGCGCGGCGCGGTGCGGCTGCGCAGCGCCGACCCGTTCGAGGCGCCGTCGATGCAGCCGAACTACCTGTCCACCGAACTGGACCGCCGCATGACGGTGGCGGCAGTGAAGTACGCCCGCCGCCTGGCCGCCACCGAGCCGCTGGCCGGCCTGATGAAACGGGAATTCCGGCCCGGCCCCGAGGTCCGCAGCGACGACGAGATCCTGCACTTCTGCCGCGAGTACGGCGCGACCATCTTCCACCCGTCCGGCACCGCCAGGATGGGGCCGCGCAGCGATCCGCTGGCGGTGGTGGACGAACGCCTGCGCGTGCACGGGGTGGACGGGTTGCGGGTGGTGGATTGCTCGATCATGCCGACGCTGGTGTCGGGCAACACCAATGTGCCGGTGGTGATGCTGGCCGAGCGCGCGGCCGACTTCATCCTGCAGGACCTGCAAGCCGCGCGCCGACGTGCCCAGGCGCAGCCGCAGGCCGAGCGCCCGCCCCAGAAGCAAGCCGCGTGATGGCAACGAGACAACGCCGATGAACCCTCAGGATCGAACCGCATGAGATAGCGATTTCCGCGGAACGGCGCCACAGAGCGCCGCCCGCCCCACCAAAGGAGACAGGCATGGCCAAGCAGAACGAAACCGCGGTGCGCAAAGTCGTCGCCGCGTCGCTGATCGGCGCCACCATCGAGTGGTACGACTTTTTCCTGTACGGCGTGGTTGCCGGCATTGTGTTCAACAAGCTGTACTTCCCCACGGGCGATCCGCTGGTGTCCACCATGCTGGCCTACACCACCTTTGCGGTGGGCTTCGTGACCCGCCCGCTGGGCGGGCTGATCTTCGGCCATTTCGGCGACCGCATCGGCCGCAAGAGCATGCTGGTGATGACGCTGATGATCATGGGGGTGTCCACCTTCCTGATCGGCCTGGTGCCCACCTACGACACCATCGGCATCTGGGCGCCCATCTTGCTGCTGCTGTTGCGCGTGTTCCAGGGCATCGGCCTGGGCGGTGAATGGGGCGGCGCGGTGCTGATGGCGTATGAATATGCGCCGCCCGGCAAAAAGGGCTTCTACGCGTCGTTGCCGCAGATCGGCCTGGCGATCGGGCTGTGCCTGGCATCAGGCACGGTGGCATTGCTATCCACGCTGCTGACCGATGCGCAGTTCATGGCCTGGGGCTGGCGCATCGCCTTCCTGGCATCGGCCGCGATGGTGGGGGTGGGCATGTACATCCGCCTGAACATCAAGGAAACACCCGAGTTCACCGCGGTCAAGCGTGACAATGCCGAAAGCCGCATTCCCTTCATGGACATGATGCGCCGCTACCCCGGCAACGTCGCCAAGGGCATGGGCGCGCGCTACATCGACGGCGTGTTCTTCAACGTCTTCGGCGTGTTCTCGATCTCGTACCTGACGCAGACGCTGCAGATATCGCGCACCGAGGCGCTGATCGGCGTCATGGCCGCGGCGCTGGTGATGTGCTTTTTCATTCCCTATTTCGGGCGGCTGTCCGACCGGATCGGACGCTCACGGGTGTATTGCTGGGGCTCGCTGATCACGGCCATATCCGCCTTTCCGGGATTCTGGCTGATGCTCAACAGCCAGGGCAACATGATGCTGGTGTGGCTGGCCATCATCATTCCCCTGGGCATTCTGTATGCCGCCGTCTATGGGCCCGAGGCCGCGCTGTTCTGCGAGCTGTTCGACGCCAAGGTGCGCTACACCGGCATCTCGTTCGTGTATCAGTTCTCGGGCATTTTCGCCTCGGGCATCACGCCCATCATTGCCACCGCCCTGCTCAAGAGCGGCGGCGGCCAGCCCTGGCTGATCTGCCTGTACGTGTTGTTCGCGGGCGTGGTGTCGGCGCTGTGCGCGTGGCTGATCGGGCGCGGCGGCCGGACGGCCACGCAGGAAACGACGCTGCGGGCCGCCGGCGGCCTGCGCAAGGCTTGAGCGCGGCGGGTTCGTGCCCGTCAGGCGCGCCCCCCGCGGATGCGGCGCGGTTGCCCGGGCGGGACCCTCACGGACCCGCCCTCGCCGCTTTCAGGCCACCGTGACAGGACGACCGAAGAACGGGTAGTTCGGGTCGTTGTAGCCATGCGTGGACGCATGGCCCGGGGTCACCCAGGTGTCGACCAGGGCTTCGTCTTCGGGCGTGATCTTCACGTCCAGCGCGGCGTAGTAGTCGTCCATCTGCGCCAGGGTGCGCGGGCCGGCGATGACGCTGGTGATGATCGGGTTGGCCAGCACCCAGGCCGTGGCGAAGTGGCCCGGCTGCACGCCGCGCGCGGCGCTGTGCTGCACCAGCTGCTGGGCGATCTGCAGCGATTCTTCGCGGAATTCGGTGGCCAGGATGCGGCGGTCGCCCCGCCCGGCGCGGGTATCCGCCGCGGGCGCCTGGCCCGGCAGGTACTTGCCGGTGAGCACGCCGCGGGCGATGGGGCTGTACGGCACCACGCCCAGCCCGTAATGCTGGCAGGCCGGCAGGATCTCGACTTCAGGGCCGCGATTGAGCATGTTGTAGTACGGCTGGCACACCACCGGCTGCGGCACGCCCAGCTTTTCGCACAGGCGCAGGGTTTCGGCGATACGCCAGCCGCGAAAGTTCGACAGCCCGAAGCTGCGCAGCTTGCCTGCGCGGATCAGGTCGCCCAGCGCGAACAGCGCTTCTTCGAGGTTTTCTTCGTGGTAGTCGCGGTGCAGGTACAGGATGTCCAGGAAATCGGTGCCCAGGCGCGAAAGGCTCTGTTCGACGCCGCGGATCAGCCACTGGCGCGAGTAGTGCGACTGGTTCGGGCCCTTGCCCACCGGGTTGCCGATCTTGCTGGCCAGCACCCAGTCGTGGCGCTGCCCGGCCAGCAGCTTGCCCACCACTTCTTCGGATCGGCCGTCGTTGTAGACGTCGGCCGTATCGATGAAATTCAGGCCGTGGTCGCGGGCGGACGCGACGATGCGGGCGGCGTCATCGTCGGGCGTCTGCTCGCCGAACATCATGGTGCCCAGGCACAGGGGCGAAACGCGAAGATTGCTGGTTCCCAGTCGGCGGTAGTTCATGGCAATGTGTCCTTGGTTGCTTGGCAAATGCGAACACGCCCGCCGGCTGCCCGGCGAGCGGATGGGTCATGTTGCCAGAAGAATGCTGACAGGCCGCGGAAAATCCCTGCGGGCCGCAGGGATTCCGGGGCAAGGCTCGTTCAGCTGGCCGGCGCGTCGACGGCGGCCAGGATCTTGCCGAACAGCGCATCGGCATGCGCCGAATTGAGCCAGCGCACGATCACGACCATCTTGCGTTCGGGTTCGACCCAGGTGAACGAGCTGCCCGCACCCACGCCGAAAAAGCTGGACGCCGGCACGCTGGGAAACACGCGCCCTTCGTGGTTCAGCCAGATCAGATAGCCGTAGTACGGCGCGATGGCGCACGGCGTGCGCATGGCGGCCAGCCATTCGCTGGACAGAATGCGCCGGCCATCGGCCGCGCAGCCGTCATTGAGCAGCATCTGGCCGATCAGCGCCTGGTCGCGCGCGCTGATGGACATACCGCCGCCCCAGTGCGAGCCGCCCGGCACCGACGGCATGCGCTGGCCGTCGATCTCGACCCAGGCGTTGTCGTAGCCCACCCACTGCCAGTTTTCGCTGGCGGCCAGGGGCCGCGTGACGGCTTCGCGAAAGACCTCGGGCAGCGGCTTGCGGAACAGGTGCAGCAGTGCGTACGACAGCTGGTTGATGCGCACGTCGTTGTATTCCCAGTACGTGCCGGGCGCCTGCAAGGGGCGCGCATCGCCCTTCTTGCCGTCGGGCGGCACGCCGAAGGTGACGGCGCGGTAGCGGTCGGCCTGGTCCGACACGCCGAAACGTTCGCCTTCCCATTCGCTGGTCTGCTGCAGCAGCTGGCGCCAGGTGATGCGGGCGTTCTGGCCGTCGTCAAAGCCGATGCCCGGCACGCGCTTGCCGACGGGCTCGTCCACGTCGGGCAAGAGGCCGCGGTCGTGGGCCACGCCGGCCAGGATGGCCAGATACAGCTTGGCCACGCTGAAGGTCAGGTCGGCGCGTTCGGGTTCGCCCCATTCGGCCACGGTCTTGCCGTTCACCACCACCACGCCCGACACCGGGCCGCGATCGTGGATGGGGCCCAGCAGGCGGTTCCAGGGCGGCGGGTCGTTCTGGTGCACGCCGAAGACGCCGTTGACGCTGCGGTCCCAGGTGGATTCATGGTCGTTGGCGAATTGGATCGCCTGCTGCATAAGCGCGTTCATTGCATTTCCTGGTTATGACGCGGCCGGACGCTGTGCCATCCAGCCGCCGTTGAAAGCGAGGCCGGGCGCCATCAGGGCGCCTTGGCCAGAAATTCCATGGCGGCCTGCAAGCCGCCGGGCCGGTGCGGTACGCCCGCCGCGGCCAGGCCCATTTCGACGCCGGCCAGCGTGCCGCATAGCGCCAGGTCGTTGAAGTGGCCCAGGTGCCCGATGCGGAAGATGCGGTCGGACAACTGCCCCAGGCCCTGCCCCAGCGACATGTCGAAGCGGTCCAGCACGACCTTGCGGAAGGCATCCGCGCCGTGGCCGGCCGGCATCAGCACCGCCGTCAGCGCGGGGCTGTGGGCGGCCGGGTCCAGCGACAGCAGTTCCAGCCCCCAGGCCTGCACCGCCAGCCGCGTGGCCTGGGCATGGCGCTGGTGGCGCGCGAACACTTGCGGCAGGCCCTCGGCCTGCAACATGGCCAGCGCCTCGTGCAGGCCGTACAGCAGATTGGTGGACGGGGTGTACGGGAAATAGCCGCGTGCATTGGCGGCCAGCATCTCGCGCCAGTCCCAGTACGAACGCGGCAGCCGCGCCGAGTCGGCCGCCGCCAGCGCGCGCGGCCCGACGGCGTTGAAGGCCAGGCCGGGCGGCAGCATCAGGCCCTTTTGCGAGCCGGCCACGGTGACGTCCACGCCCCATTCGTCGTGGCGGTAGTCCACCGAGCCCAGCGATGAAATCGTGTCGACCATCAACAGGGCCGGATGCCCGGCGCGATCGATGGCGGCGCGTACCGCGGCGATGTCGCTGGTGACGCCGGTGGAGGTTTCGTTGTGCACCACGCAGACCGCCTTGATGGCGTGCTGGCTATCTGCCGCCAGCCGCGCGCCGATGGCCGCCGCGTCCACCGGCCGGCGCCAGTCGCCGGGCAGGTAGTCGACTTCCAGCCCCAGGCGGCCGGCCAGCTTGCGCCACAGGCTGGCGAAGTGGCCGGTTTCGACCATCAGGACGCGATCGCCGGGCGACAGGGTGTTGACCAGCGCGGCTTCCCAGGCGCCCGTGCCGGACGACGGGAAGATGATCACCGGCGCCTCGGTCTGGAACACAGGCTTGAGCGCCGCCAGCACCGCCAGCCCCAACTGGCCGAACATCGGCCCGCGGTGATCGATGGTGGGCTGGTCGATGGCGCGCAGCACCCGGTCGGGCACGTTGGTGGGCCCGGGAATCTGCAGGAAATGCCGGCCGGAACGAGAGGTTTCAAGGGGGTGCATGCGTAGCCTTGGAGGGGATTTTTTTGTATACCAATGAAAGAGGCGCAGCGATTCAACGGCGCAATCGGGGCAAACCCGGCTACGTCATGCGCCACTCTATCCCATTGTTTTTACGCCTATAAGCTAGGGTATTCACCCATGATTAAAGCCTTGGCACACGGTTTATAGTCGGAAAAAACACGGGGAATTTTTGTATACCAATGCGCAGCAATCCCAGCCTCATGCCGGACACCGCGCCCGCAGCCCCGGCTGCCGGCGTCGTCCCTGACGGGTCGCCCGCCGACCTGCCGCGCCCGGCGCCTGGGGCCGGCCGCACCCTGCCCGCCACCGTGGCCGGACAACTGCGCGAACGCATCATCCAGGGTGAATTCGCCCCGGGCGCCCGCCTGAACGAACGCGCCCTGTGCGACCTGCTGGGCGTGTCCCGCACGCCGCTGCGCGAAGCCTTCCGGGTGCTGGCCGCCGAAGGCCTGGTGCGCATCGAACCGAACCGCGGCGCGCAGGTGGTGGCGCTGGGCGTGGCCGACATCCGCGAGGCCTTCGAGGTCATCGGCGGCCTGGAAGCCATGTCGTGCCGGCTGGCCTGCGAACGCGCCACCGACGCCGAAATCGCCGAGATCCGCGCACTGACCTTCGAGATGATGGCCAGCCATGCGCGCCGCGACCTGCCCACGTATTTCCGCACCAACCGCGACATCCACGAACGCATCAGCCTGGCCGCCCACAACCACCTGCTCAAGCAGCTGTACGACGCGCAGAACGCGCGCATCCAGAACCTGCGCTTCGTGTCCAACGAAGACCAGCGCAAGTGGGACCAGGCCATGCGCGAGCACATCGACATGGCCGACGCCCTGCAAGCGCGCGACGCCGACCGGCTGGCCGGCATCATGCGCGAACACCTGCAGCGCAAATGCGAGGCGGCCCTGAAAAGCGTGGCGCCCCTGCAAGTAAGCCCGTCTGATTCTTCATAAGCATTCCCCAGGCGCGAGGACAAAACCTATAAGAATCGGGGTGGCGCATCCCGGCCCAGAGACGTTAGATACGCAGTACCGCAGTGACTGATTCATGTGAACCGACGGCCCCAGGCGCCGCTTCGGTTCATGCAGCACCCGGCAGTATTCCGTTCCACCGTTCCGGTCCACAGGAGCCTCGCCATGGCCGACCGCCGCGTCAATTCCGTTCCGTTCCGCTTTCCGTCGCACCTGCCGCTGTTGCGCGGGCCGTTGCCGCGCCTGCCCTGGCGCGCCCTGGCCAGCCTGCTGCTGGGCGCCGCCGCGCTCACGGCGCTGCCCGCCCACGCCGGCAAGAAAGACGACACCCTGCGCATGGCCTACGACCAGGCGCCCGAAAGCGTCGATCCGTACTACAACAACGTGCGCATCGGCGTCATCATCGCCGCCAACGTCTGGGACACGCTGCTGTACCGCGACCCGGTCACCAACGAATACAAGGGGCAGCTGGCCAAGAGCTTTACCCAGGTCGATGACAAGACCCTGGAATTCGAGCTGCGCGAAGGCGTCAAATTCCACAACGGCGAAGAATTCGACGCCGATTCGGTCGTGTATACGCTGAACTATGTGGCCGACCCGAAGAACAAGGCCGTCACGCAGCAGAACGTGGCCTGGATCGACAAGGTCGAAAAGCTGGGCAAGTACAAGGTGCGCCTGACCACCAAGGAACCCTTCCCCGGCGCCAAGGAATACCTGTCCACCACCGCGGCCATCCACCCGGCCAAGTACTACCAGGAAGTCGGCCCCAAGGGCATGAACGCGAAACCCGTGGGCTCGGGCCCCTACAAGGTGGTGGACTACCAGCCCGGCAAGTCCATCACGCTGGAACGCAACACCGACTATTTCAAGGACTCGCCCAAGGCGCAGCCCAAGATCGGCAAGGTGGTCATCCGCTTCATCCCCGACCGCCAGACGCAGATGGCCGAAGTCATCTCGGGCGGCGAAGACCTGATCATGAGCGTGCCCAAAGACCAGGCCGAACAGCTGGGCGGCCTGCCGCCGCTGCAGATGGTCACCGGCAACACCATGCGCATCGTCTTCATGCAGATGAACATCCAGGAAGGCACGCCGGCCCCGCAACTGAAAGACGAACGGGTGCGCCGCGCCATCATCCACGCGATCGACCGGCAGGCCATGCTCAAGAACATCGTGGGCGAAGGCGGCGGGCTGATCAACGCCATCTGCACGCCGTCGCAAGCGGGCTGCACGCAGGACGTCACCCCCACGTACAAGTACGACCCGGCCCTGTCCAAGAAGCTGCTGGCCGAGGCCGGCTACCCCAATGGCTTTGACATCGACATCGTCGCCTACCGCGAACGCAACCAGACCGAAGCCATCATCAACTACCTGCAGGCCGTGGGCATCCGCGCCAAGCTCAACTTCCTGCAATACGCCGCCATGCGCGACATGATCCGCGCCAACAAGGCGGCGCTGACCCACCAGACCTGGGCGTCCAACCTGGTCAACGACGTGTCGGCGTCCACCCCGGTGTACTTCGCCTTCGGCAACGACGACGTCACCCGCGATGCGCAGGTGCGCGAGCTGCTCGACAAGGGCGACCACACCATCGACAGCGCCACACGCAACGGCCTGTACAAGCAGGCGCTGGACCTGATCGCGCAAAAGGCCTACGCCGTGCCGCTCTGGACGCTGCCGGCCTATTACGTGGCCACCAAGGACCTGAACTTCAAGCCCTATTCGGACGAGTTGATCCGGTTCTGGGACATGAGCTGGAAGTAATCGGCTGACGCAGGCGGAGATTCACGCATGCTTTATTTCACGATCAGGCGGCTGGGGCTGGCGGTGCTGGTGGCCCTGACGGTGTCGGTGCTGGCCTTCCTGCTGCTGCACCTGTCGGGCGACCCGGCGCTGGCGCTGGCCGGCGAAGGCGCGCGCCAGGCCGACATCGACATGATCCGCAAGACCTACGGGCTGGACCGGCCGCTGGTGGTGCAGTATGCCGACTGGCTGTGGCACATCCTGCAAGGCGACTTCGGCACGTCGGTGTATTTCAAGACCGACGCCGGGCCGCTGATCCTGTCCAAGCTCAAGACCACGCTGCTGCTGGGCCTGGGCGCGCTGGCCTTCGCCCTGGCCATTTCCATTCCGCTGGGGGTGTTGGCCGCGCTCTACAAGGGCAGCTGGATCGACCGCCTGTGCCTGGCCGTGGCGGTGCTGGGGCAGGCCCTGCCCAATTTCTTCTTCGCGCTGATCCTGATCATGCTGTTCTCGATTTCGCTGCGGCTGCTGCCGGTATCGGGCAGCGGCAGCTGGCAGCATTTCGTGATGCCGGCCATCGCGCTGGGCTATTACGTGGCGCCGGCCTTCATGCGGCTGATCCGGGCCGGCATGGTCGAAGTGCTGGGGGCCGACTACATCCGCACCGCGCGGGCCAAGGGCCTGCCGGCCCGCAAGATCATCTTCAAGCATGCGCTGCGCAACGCCATCGTGCCGGTGGTGGCGCTGGCCGCGGTGCAGCTGGGCTACCTGCTGGGCGGGTCGGTGGTCATCGAGACCATCTACGCGCTGGACGGCCTGGGTTACCTGGCCTACCAGAGCATCACCTACAAGGACTACCCCGTCATGCAGCTGATCGTGCTGCTGCTGTCGGTGCTGTACGTGCTGCTGACGCTGGCTGCCGATATCGCCAACGCGTGGCTCGATCCACGCATCCGGGTGTCCTGACATGACCACCGCTACCCTCGCCCCCCAATCGCCCGAGCTGACCGCATCGGCCCTGCGCTGGCGCCGCCTGCGCCGCAACAAGGCCCTGTTGGCCGGCGGCGGCATCCTGCTGCTCATCACCCTGATCGCGCTGTTCGCACCCTGGATCTCGCCGCACGACCCCTACTACCAGGACCTGGCCTACCGCACCGCGCCGCCGGTCTGGTACGCCAAGGGTACCTGGCTGCATCCGCTGGGCACCGACCAGCTGGGCCGCGATTACCTGTCGCGCCTGTTCTACGGGGCGCGCATCTCGCTATTGATCGGCCTGTCGGTGGCACTGATCTCCGGCCTGATCGGCACGGCCATGGGCATGGCGGCCGGCTACTTCGGCGGCAAGGTCGACATGGCCGTGTCGTTCCTGGTGACCACCCGCCTGTCCATGCCCGTGATCCTGGTGGCGCTGGCCACCGTGGCCATCGTCGGCGGCTCGCTCTGGGTGGTGATCCTGGTGCTGGGCCTGCTCAAGTGGGACCGCTACGCCGTGGTCATGCGCAGCGCCACGCAACAGGTGCGGGCGCTGGAATACGTGTCGGCGGCGCAGGCGGCCGGGGCGTCCACCTGGCGCATCGTCTGGGGCGAAGTGCTGCCCAACGTGGTGCCGCACCTGATCGTCATCGCCACGCTCGAAGCCGCCAGCGCCATCCTGCTGGAAGCCTCGCTGTCGTTCCTGGGCCTGGGCGTGCAGCCGCCGCTGCCCTCGTGGGGGCTGATGATTTCCGAGGCCAAGGCCTATATGTTCTTTTCGTTCTGGCTGATCGCCATTCCCGGGTCGGCCCTGGCGCTGCTGATCTTCGCGATCAACCTGGCGGGCGACGGCCTGCATCAACTGCTGACCCCCGAAGAGAGAGCCTGACATGAGCGCCACGGACATCGTGCTGGACGTACAAGGCCTTACCGTGGACATCGCCACCCCGCGCGGCACGCTGCACGCGGTGCGCGACGTGTCGTTCCAGGTGGCGCGCGGCGAAACGCTGTGCCTGGTGGGCGAATCGGGCTGTGGCAAGTCCATGACCTCGCTCGCCATCATGGGCCTGTTGCCCAAGGCGGCCCGCCGCAGCACCCGCCGGCTGGCGGTGCTGGGCGAAGACCTGTCCGGCGCCCGGCCGCGCCGCGTCAATGCGCTGCGCGGCAACAAGATGGCCATGGTGTTCCAGGAACCCATGACCGCGCTGAACCCCGCCTACCCCATCGGCGACCAACTGACCGAACACTACATCCACCACCGCCGGGCCAGCGGCCCGCAGGCGCGCGACCGCGCGGTCGAGCTGCTGGAAAAGGTCGGCATCGCGTCGGCCGCGCAGCGCCTGGGCCAGTACCCGCATCAATTGTCCGGCGGCTTGCGCCAGCGCGTCATGATCGCCATGGCGCTGATGTGCGGGCCCGAACTGCTGATCGCCGACGAACCCAGCACCGCGCTGGACGTCACCATCCAGGCGCAGATCCTGCGCTTGCTGGCCGACCTGCAGGCCGAGCTGGGCATCGCCATGGTGCTTATCACGCACGACCTGGGCGTAGTCGCCCGCATCGCCCGGCAGGTGGCCGTGATGTACGCCGGCCAGATCGTCGAAGAAGGCCCGGTGGCCGGCCTGTTCGCCGCGCCGCGGCATCCCTATACGCAGGGCCTGTTGGGCTGTATACCCGTGCCCGGGCGCACCGCGCCGGGCCAGCCGCTGGGCACCATTCCCGGCGTGGTGCCGTCGCTGGTGGGCGAATTGCGCGGCTGCGCCTTCATCGACCGCTGCCCCCACGCCCAGCCGCAATGCCGCGACACGGTGCCGGTGCATGGGCATGCGCCCGGGCCGCAATGGCGCTGCATCCGCACGGAGGGGGGCACGGCATGAACGGCGCCCTTGATCCGCACGAACAAAGCCTGGGTACGAATGCGCCCATGATCCGCACGCACAGAGGCTTGGCATGAACACGCCCTTGAATCGATCCGCCACGGAAGATCACGCCGCCTCGCCCGCCGGCGTGCTCGACGCGGCCGCCCCCGCGCCGGCAGACGCCGTGCCGCTCTTGCAAGCCCGGGCAGTCAGCCGGCAATTTTCGATCCGCACCGGCATGTTCCGCCCGCGCACCACCTTGCAGGCCGTCAATGGCGTAGACCTGGACGTGCCGCGCGGCTCGGTGCTGGGCATCGTGGGCGAATCGGGCTGCGGCAAGTCCACCCTGGCGCGCGTGCTGCTGGGGTTGATTCCGCCCACCCAGGGCGCCATTCACCTGGGCGGCCAGGACATCCGCCAACTGAGCCGACGCGCGCTGGCCCGGCGGGTGCAGCCCATCTTCCAGGACCCGTATTCGTCCTTGAACCCGCGCCGCTCGATTGCGTCCATCGTGTCGCTGCCGCTGGAAGTGCACGGCATTCCCAACCCCGGCATGCGCCGCGCCATCGAGATGCTCGAACGCGTGGGCCTGCCGGCGCGGCTGGCCCACAACACGCCCGGGCAGCTGTCCGGCGGGCAGCGCCAGCGCGTGGCGATTGCCCGCGCCCTGGTCATGCACCCCGAACTGGTCATCTGCGACGAGCCGACATCCGCGCTGGACGTGTCCGTGCAGGCGCAGATCATGAACCTGCTGATGGACCTGCGGCGGGAATTCAACCTGACCTATGTCTTCATCAGCCACAACCTGGCGGTGGTGGAACACATTGCCACCCATGTCGCGGTGATGTACCTGGGCCGGGTGGTCGAATCCGCGCCGACCGAACGCCTGTTCCACGACCCGCGCCATCCCTACACCCAGGCATTGCTGGCGTCGGTGCTGACGCCCGAGCCCGGGTTGGGCATTCCCGATACCGGGCTGGGGCTATCGTTTCCTGATCCGCTGCATCCGCCTTCCGGCTGCCCGTTCCATCCGCGCTGCCGCCATGCGATGCCGCAATGCCGCCAGGACCGGCCGGCGCTGACGCCGCGCGACGGGGCGGTGGTGGCGTGCCATCTTTATCCGGTGGATGAAGTGCGCGCTGCGAACCATGGCGGGGTCGCGGTGGCGTAGTCCGCCCTGCGTCGCGGGTTGCAGATTGCAGCGACTGCGCGGGTGGGGCTGATGGCTGGAATTGCGCCGATCGCGTCAGCCCCCGCTGCGTTCGCGCAGGAAATCAATGAACTGCCGTACCTTGGCGCTGACGTGGCGCGTGTCCGGGTACACCGCGTATACCGGCTGCGGCGGCAGGGTGTACGACGGCAGCACCCGCTGCAATTCACCGCGCGCCAGCGGTTCTTGCAGCAGCCAGTCCGGCAGCGCCGCCACGCCGCAGCCTGCCAGGGCAAACGCCAGCAGCGCGGACGCCGTATCCGCCTGCGCCACCGGCTCGACGCGCAGGTCGTGTTCGCGTCCTTTGCCGTCGGTCAACCGCCAATGATCGCTGCGCCCCGGGCGGTTGGCCAGCCACGGCAGCGCGGCCAGCGCCGGGGCCGTGCGCGGCATGCCATGACGGGCCAGCAGGTCCGGCGCGGCCACCAGCCACAGCTTGAATGCCCCGATGCGCGTGGCGCGGTGGTTCGAGTCTTCCTGCGCCCCCACGCGGATGGCCAGGTCCAGCCGTTCGGATATCAGGTCGGCGTGCGCCGACCCCGCCTGATAGTGGATGCGCAAGCCCGGGTGCTGCCGCGCGAACGCCGCCAGCGCGGGTGCCACGACGCGGTTGCCGTAGTCGACACTGGCCGTCACGCGCAGGCTGCCTGACAGGTCGCCCTGCCCGGCGCGCGCCTGGTCGACGGCGGCATCGGCCTGGCGCAGCAGCCTGGCGCAATCGGCGTAGAACCCTTCCCCCGCTTCGGTCAGGGCCAGCCGCCGGGTGCTGCGCACCAGCAAGGCCACCCCCAATTCGTGTTCCAGCTGTTTGATATTGAAGCTGACGACGGCCTTGGTCGTGCCCAGCGCCAGGGCTGCGGCCGTGAACGAGCCGGCGTCGACCACCGCGACGAGCATTGCCAGTCGGTTCAGGTTGATCATGGGCGCCCCGTCAATTGTCAAATAAATACGAACAGTATATCTATGGAACGGGGCTTCTTATCGAACAATCGGCTTTCTAGAATGGCGCTCCGTGATCCTGCCGCCGGGTCGCCTTGCCCCTCACCGCGCGTCAGGCGACGCGACCCCCACGGACACCGGCCATCCCGCCCGCGCGGGCGGCCCCACAGCCCCTTCCCCATTGCGGCGCACGCCCTGGCAGCAGGCGCCCCGCCGGAGCCCCCATTGATGCCTGATTTTTCCGACCGTTGCCGCGATGCGGCGCATGCCGCCCACGCCCTGATCGAACAATGGATCGGCCAGACGGCCCTGCCGTCCGATACCTTGCCGCGCCTGCTGGCGTATTTTTCCGACGACTTCAGCATGGTCACGACCGACGGGCAGCGCCTGCCCGACGGCGCCCTGCCCGGCCTGTTCGCGCGCCTGGCCGGCAGCCGGCCCGGGCTTTCCATCCGCATAGACGAGTTCGCGGTGCTGCACGCCAGCGCAGGTTCCGCGGTGTTGACCTATCGCGAGTCGCACGCCTGGCACGGCGGCGCGACGGTGCGACGGGCCACCGCGGCCTTCATCGCTGATGCGGACGGCCACCCCCGATGGCGGCACCTGCACGAAACCTGGGTGGCGACCGCCCCAATAACGCACGGGAATAAGCAAGCGGGGAATTAATCGTTGGTGCTGGCGGACCGGACCGGTAGAGTCCGACGCCGCATATCACTCCACGAGCTGCCCGTTCCATGCCTACCCGCCGCATCCCGCCCCGCCTCATTCTTTCCCGCCTCATTCCGTCCGGCCTCGCCCCTTCCCGCACCGCCCCTGCCCGCCCCACGACTTCCGACCGGACCCGCTTCCCCGCCCGCCGCGCCGTCGTGCTGGCCCTGGCTGCCGCCCTGGCCGGCGCCGGCCTGGGCACCGCCCACGCCCAGCAGCGCGTCATCCGCATCGTGGTGCCGTACGGCACCGGCGCCGTGCAGGACACCATTGCCCGCGCCATCAGCGACGAGCTGGGCCAGGCGCTGAACGCGTCGATCGTGGTGGAAAACCGCGCGGGCGCCGGCGGCACCGTGGGCACCGCCCAGGTGGCGCGCGCCGCGCCCGACGGCAATACGCTGGTGCTGGCCGCGGCCAGCCACCATATCGCGGGCTACCTGTACAAGAACCTGAACTACGATCCCTACAAGGACTTCACCGGCGTGGCCTACCTGGGCAACACCGGCTACATCATCCTGGCATCCGCCGCGCTGAAGGCCGCCAACACCGCCGAGTTCATCCAGGCAGTCAAGGCCAAGCCCGGCGCCTATGACTACGCGTCGGCCGGCAACGGCAGCGCCTCGCACCTGGGCATGGCGTCGTTCCTGACCGCCGCGGGCGCGCAGATGCAGCACATTCCCATGAAGTCGACCGGCGATGCCGTGACCGAATTGCTGGCCGGCCGGGTGGCCGCCGTGACGGCCGCGACGATCGGCGTGACCGGCTACCGCAACGACCCGCGCGTGGTGTTCCTGGCCTACACCGGCAAGCAGCGTTCGCGCTTTGCGCCGGACCTGCCGACCGTGGCCGAAAGCGGCCTGCCCGGCTATGCCTTCGATTCGTGGCTGGGCCTGCTGGCGCCGGCCGGCATTGCGCCCGCCGAACGCGACAAGATCAACGCCGCGGTGAACAAGGTGCTGGCCGACCCGAAGGTGCAGACGCGCCTGGCGTCGCTGGGCGTCGAAGCCGACGCCAGGGCGCCCGCGCAATTCCAGGACCTGCTCAAGGCGGACTGGGACGCGGCGGGCAAGCTGGTCAGCGCATCGGGCGCCCGGGTCGAATAGACGACGGGTCGTCCGGGGAACGGCGCCCGGGCGGCGCCGTGGCGCCGGCCGCTTCAGCGCTGCCGCACGCCTTCCAGGAACATATTGGTGATGAAGTCGGCCAGCGCTTCGCGTTGCTGCTCGTCCGGCATCTGCCGGGTGAAGCGTTCGATCACGCCCATGAAGGCATGGGCCAGCCATTCGGGTGCGATGTCCTGGCGGAACAGGCCGGCGCGCTGCTCGATGCGGACGTTTTCGGCGATCATCACCACCAGTTCGTCCTTCAAGGCCTCGGCCGCCTCGACCTGGAAAAAGCCGATGCGCGTCAGGTTGGGATCTTCCTGCAGGATCGCCAGCCAGTTGCTGACGCCGCGCCGCACGCGCACGTCCTGCGGCAGGCCTTGCAGGTCGTCGTCCAGCCGCGCGTGGCAGACCTCTTGCCGCAATCGCTGCGCAAACATGCCCACGAGCTCGTCGTAGGCCGCCTGCTTGCTGGCAAAGTACTGGTAGAACACCGGTTGCGTCACGCCCGCCCGGGCGACGATGTCGCTGATGCGGGTATGCTGGAAACCGCGTTCCGCGAACTCCGCCGCCGCGACTTCCAGGAGATGCAGGCGCGTGCGTTCACCTTTGGTCAAACGCTTGTCTTGCGGTGTTGAGGGGGGTGGTGCCGTCGTCATCGCGTGAAATTACTATCCTTCCAAAATTTTTGCCATACATTCCTACATACATAGAAGCGGGTAATGTTGCGATTGTTGCGATCTCTCTTTATATGTTGCGGCGCAGCGCTGATCCTGGCGCTTTCGGGCTGCATTCCCTACCCCACCCACAAGACCCTGCAACCTGCCGCGAACATCACCGTCCTGGATGTCGCCGCGCAACCCGTTGGCGATGCGCGGGTGGTGTTGATATCCGGCGCCTACCCCTACGGTTACGACCGTTTTCGCGAGGAAGCGCGCACGTCCGCGGACGGTCGCGCCCATTTCGACGCGCACCACGAATGGCGCGTCGAGGTCCTGGCGATCCACGGCTCGGAAGTCTTTTTCTGGAACTGGTGCGTCGAAAAACCCGGGTACGAAACCTACGAGACCCACGACCGCAACGCTGACACGTTTGACGACAATGCCGTCATTCATCTCAAGGCCGGAGAGTCGCGTTCTTGCAACAACCCGGGCGGATCGCCATTCATGCGCAAGCCGCCGGCACCCGGTCAGCCCGGCGCCCGGCCTGCCGCGCCGACCGACGCCCGACCCGCGCCCGCCCCCGAGCCGGATCGCGCAACGAACGGCCCCGCTCCTGCCGTAAGGCCCTGAAATCACTTGAAATCTCCGTAGTTCTTGACACAACTATTGCGCGCCGGCGGCGTTACAGTACGGGTATCGCCAGCTGCGGCAACAGGCACGGTCTGGCGGATCAGGAGCAAGATCATGAAGCGGTTCACAGGTCGGATGGTCGGCGTTGCGCTGGCATTGGCCGTCGCAAGTTCTCCCGCCCTCGCCGGCGGTTACCGGGGTGGCCACGGCGGCTATCACGGCGGTTACCACGGCGGCGGGCATCACCACTCCCATGGCGGCGGCAGCAGCGGCTGGTGGGTCGGCGGCGCCCTCGCGCTGGCCGCCACCGGCTTGATCCTGGCCGCCAATTCCGGCCCCACCTACGTGCAGACGGCGACCTACGCGCCGGGCGTGGCCTATTACAGCCCGCCGGTGTACACGGCGCCCGTCTATGACGCCCCGCCGGTCTATTCGGCGCCCCCCGTCTACGCCGCGCCCGAGCCGCAATACGCGCCCGTGCAGTACGCCGCCGCGGCACCGGTGGACAAGGCCCAGGCCAGCGCGTCCAACGAATGCCATCGCTGGGCCATGAACCAGAGCGGTTACGACCCCGCCACGATCTCGCAATGGACCACGCAGGTCATGGTGGACACCTACAACCGGGCGCTGGATTCCTGCATGAACAGCCGGGGCTATCGGGCCAACTGAAGCTTCCGTCACGCCCCCTTGCGCCGGGCCGGCCGATCCGTCGGTCCGGCGCCGTCGTCTGGCTGACCGCCGCCACAGGGCGGTGCATCAGGCGACCGTCAGCCGCGCCGGCCGCCCCAGCCGCGCCAGGCAAAGAAAATTGCCGCCAACAAGGCCAGCGCTGCCGGCAGCACCCAGACGAAACCTGAATCCGTGTACACCACGCCATCGTCCGGATCGTAGTAGCGGCCCAGCTCGTTGAAGTCCCATTTCAGGTACATGGCGTACCAGAGCCAGAAGAAAAACGCCGAAAACACCGCCGACAGGCCCGCGCCGACCCGCGCCAGCAAGCGCCCGCGCGCCATGCCGGTCACCAGGCGCCAGGCCGACACCACGCCGGCCGCCACGGCCACCAGGATCAGCCAGTCGCCGACGTTAAATCCCATCGCCCGTCTCCGCTGACGAACGGGCCTGGTCGGGTGGCGATGTCGGGTCGTGGCTGGCGGCCGACGACGGCGGCAGGCCATTGGCCTGCGCCTCCATCTGCGCCAGGCAGGCCTGGGCCTGGGCCCACTGATGTTCGCTGAAGACGCGCACGCCGGCATCGGCCAACAACTGCGCGGTGACGCCCACCCCCGGCTGCTTCACGCCCGAAAAATGGCCATCGTAGACATAGCCGCTGCCGCAGGACGGGCTGCCTTCCTTGAGCACGGCCACGCGGATACCGTGCTTGCGGGCCGCCGCCAGCGCTTCGCGGGCGCCGGTCACGAACGGCAGGGTCGCGTCGTCGCCAGACACCGCCACCACCCGGGCGCGGCCGGCCAGCACGGCGGCCGCCGTGGCGCCGGGTTCGATTTCGGCGGGGGGACGCGGAATCGGCATGCCGCCCGCGACTTCCGGACAGACGGGCACCACCCGGCCGCCCGCCAGCCAACCCGCCAACACGGCATGGTCGTTGGGCACGGCGCGCCCGTCGTACCGCACGGGCTTGCCCAGGAGACAGGCGCTGACAAGAACGTATTGCATGAAAAATCCGGCAAGCGATGCGCCAGCGGCCGCGACGACCCGCGGCCCGTGGCGCATCAAGGGGCTGACGCCCGTGAATGCCCGATTAGAACACCGGCCGGCGCGACACGGCGCGGTGCGGGGGCACGCCAGGCGGACGCGTCAGGCCGCGTCCAGCCACTGGCGCAACACCGGGTCGCGCACCTGCAGTACGTCGAACAGGCCCAGCGCACGCAACGCGGGCAAGGCGTCGCGCATGTCCCGCTGTGCGTCGTCGCGTGCCTGCGGCGTGGCGGCGGGGTCGGTCCAGACCCGCGCGTTGGCCAGGAAGGCGCCCACCGTGCCTTTGCGCACGGCCACACCCTGGAAACTGCCGACGTTCTGGTCGTCGGGCAAGACGTCCTGTGCTTTCATGGTTTTCTCCTGTTGAGGGGCACAGGCATCACGATAGTCGGGCAGCGGCGGCAAATCTGCGGTAATTTGGTCAATCGATACCGCATTTATGCCATATGACCGACCCCGCCTCGCCCCCCTTGATCGCCCCCGATCTGGCCGGCTCGCCCCGCGGCCCCCGCCTGCTGGCGGTGCGGCGACACGAAACGACGCTGCGGCACACCGCCCTGCATCATCACGCGCGCGGCCAATTGTTCGGCGCGTTTCGCGGCTTGTTGACGGTGGTTGCCGGCGACCGCCAATGGGTGGCGCCCCCGGCGCATGCCCTCTGGATTCCGCCCGATTGCCCGCACGGATTGCGCTCGCATGGCCCGTATGCGGGTTACAGCGCCTACCTCAGCCCCGCCGCCTGCGCCGGCCTGCCGGAAAACCCGTGCGCCTTGCAGGCATCGGCGTTGCTGCTGGCCGCGGTGGAACGCGCGGCCACCTGGAGCGACATGGCCGAGGCCCCGGACGCCGCCCGCACCCGCATCGTGGAACTCATCCGCGATGAAATCCGCACCCTGCCGCGCGCCGGCGACGGGTTGACGCTGCCGCGCGACCCTCGCCTGCAGCGACTGGCGCTGGCCTGGTCGGATACCCCCGACGACACCCGCCCGCTGGCCGCCTGGGCCGTGGAAGTCGGCATGGCGCCGCGCACGCTGGCGCGGCGTTTCCTGGAAGAAACCGGCTTGACCCTGGGCGCCTGGCGCCAGCAGGCGCGGCTGATGCGCGCCCAGGAAATGCTGGCCGCCGGCCACAGCGTGACGGCCGCCGCGCTGGAATCCGGCTACGACAACGTGAGCGCGTTCATCGCGATGTTCAAGCGTGAATATGGCGTGACGCCGGGGCGCTCCGGCGGCGACTGAACCAGACCCACCGTCGCGGCAGGAATGACCGAGGCCTGGCGCATGCGCCAGGCCTCGTTGCCTGTCACGGCACCCCGATCACTCGGCGTCGGCCGCCTTGCGCGGGCGACGGGCGCGCGGCGCCGTCTTGCGGGCGGGCTTGGCCGCGGGTTCGGCGGCCGGTTCCGAGGCCGAGGCATCCGCTGGCTTTGACGCCCCCGCGGACGTGCGACGGCCGGACTTCGCGGCGCGCGCCGGCTTGCGGCCGGTTTCCGGGGCAGACGCTGCCGCGGCGGGAGCGGCGCTGGGCGGGGCCCACCCCCGCCCCGCGGGCTGGAGGGGCCGCGCCGCGTCCTCTCTCTTTTTACACACCTGTCCCTCTCGCGCAAACGGGCTACTGTACTGTGCTGGGTGTGCTCTTTCCTGTTAAAAAACATCAGAACTGAGCACTATCAA
>NZ_JCBANA010000055.1:0-47295 GCF_059760725.1 Achromobacter sp. 1014246743 | reverse complement strand
TAACCCCCGAAAGGGTCGAGTCATACGTCGCTACTCAAAGGAAGTGAGGTATGTTCTTAAACTTGACGTCTAAGGTACTTCACTTCTAGTGAGCACTTGATTTCATTGTGCTTGTGACCGAAGTCACTCTGCACTCGCATCAAGCGCCCACACTTATCGGTTGTTTAATTGTTAAAGAGCGGCACTGCTAAATTCTGTACTGCGTTTACTTCTTGCTGCTATCTGCCCGTCAACTTCGGCTAACTTCGCTTTCGCGTCGTCGCTGTCGTTGCAGCAGAGAAACGAGATTATGAAGAAGTTTTTATCGTTTGTCAAGTCAGCTTCGTTTCGCTTTAAAACTTTCGTTTTTCAACTCAACTTCACCGCCTTGCCACTCGACCTCTCCAGGTCTCGCCTTAGCAGCTATCGAAACATCAGGGTTAACCCTAACTTTTCGGCAACTGCCAAGCCTGAAACTATAACACAACTTTTGCAGATTATGCAACCGGCTTTTGCCTAATTTGCATCCTATCCTGCAACCCCGCCATCCGGTGAATTCCTTCACTTTCCGGCAGCCCCGGAAAACCCCAGAGGTTGGTTACCGCTCAGTCGGCTAGCAACTTGATTCAGACCACCCTACCGGGTAAACCCTGATTCGCTGTCACCAGCCAAGCCCAAGACTATAGCACAACTTTTGCAGATTGTGCAACTGGCTTCTGCCTGATTTGCACCATCTTTTGCAAAACCCGCTGACTGCTGGTTCGAGAACCGTTGCCGGTTCATCGCCTTGGAGCCCTGCGGCAGATCCGTTCGCTTTTGCGTCCCGACCCGTTGCACTTGCTTGGCTTCGCGGTTCAGAAAACTGCTTGAACTGCGAAGGAGCGAGACTATAGCACAGAATTTTGGCTTGTCACGCCAGAATGACACCCGCTTTGCAGAAAGATGATGTTTTCGGGGGACGCACCCCGTGCTGACAGACTGCTCTTGTAGCTTCTTCTCTATATGGAGAAGAAGAAGCAGGCACTGGACCTTCTCTATATAAGGACAAGGTGCATCCCGTACAGAAGCTCATCGAGTCCGGCGATTCCGCCACCGTAAGCGCCTGGCGACCGAAGCCCTGCCTATATATAGAAGCGTAAAACGAGACTCCCCTTGTCCTCGCTTCCTATGCAGACCGCCCCTGCGTCGCCCGCTTAGACGCGCCCCCTTATATACAGAGGGCCCGAATCCCCCAAAGGACTACAGCCGCAGCTCGGTGGTTTCCTTGATTTGCTGGAGCGCAAAGAACGATCGCATGTCGACGACTGCGGGGTGGCGCATCAAGGTGTCCATGGCGAACCTGGAGAAGTGGGCCAGGTCGGCAACCTGGATCCGCAGCAGGTAGTCCATGTCCCCAGACATGGCGTAGCACTCGACCACTTCGGGCCAGAGCTGCACGTCGCGAGCGAAGTCGCTCATCGGGGCGTGGCTGGAACCGCTGTATTTGTTCAGGCGGATGTTCACGTAGGCCAGCAGACCAAGCCCTACCTTTTCGGCGTCGATGAGCGCCACGTACTTCTTGATGAAGCCCTTCTCTTCCAGGCGTCGGACACGGCGCAGGCAGGGACTGGGCGACAGGGACACGCGGTCGGCCAGCTCTTGATTGCTGAGCCGGCCATCACGTTGCAACTCGGCCAGAATCCTTAGATCTGTCCTATCAAGCTCCAAGTCAGACATATTTAGCCCTAGATGTTTTATCTTCAGCAATATTATTGCCCAACCTTGCCGCTTTCGCGACATGTTTGCAATTGTCTGCCTGCCTTTCCTCCCTACAATCTTCATCCTGGACTTGGAGAACAAGTCGACCGAATAATGATTCAAGGGAGCAGACCTATGAGCAGCGCATTCCAACCCTGGGACAACCCGATGGGCACCGCCGGGTTCGAGTTCATCGAGTACGCCGCGCCGGACCCCGCCGCGCTACGCAAGGTGTTCGAACTGCTGGGTTTCAAGGCCATCGCCAAGCACCGCCACAAGGACGTGACGCTGTACCGCCAGGGCGGCGTGAATTTCCTGATCAATGCCGAACCCGATTCGTTCGCGCAGCGCTTTGCCCGCCTGCACGGCCCTTCCATCTGTGCCATCGGCTTTCGCGTGCAGGATGCCGCGGCCGCGTACAAGCGCGCACTGGAACTGGGCGCGTGGGGCTTTGACTCGCACAGCGGCCCGATGGAACTGAACATTCCCGCCATCAAGGGCATCGGCGATTCGCTGATCTACCTGGTGGACCGCTGGCAGGGCAAGGAAGGCCACGGCGGGATCGGCGACATCAGCATCTATGACGTGGACTTCGTGCCGGTGGACCCGGACAACGCCCAAGCCGACCTGAACCATCGCGGCGCCGGCCTGACGCTGGTCGACCACCTGACGCACAACGTGCACAAGGGCCGCATGGCCGAGTGGTCCGAGTTCTACGAGCGCCTGTTCAACTTCCGCGAAGTGCGTTATTTCGACATCGAAGGCAAGGTGACGGGCGTGAAGTCCAAGGCGATGACGTCGCCCTGCGGCAATATCCGCATTCCGATCAACGAAGAAGGCACGGAAGAGAAAGGTCAGATCCAGGAATACCTGGACCTGTACCGTGGCGAAGGCATCCAGCACATTGCCATGGCCACCGAAGACATCTACGGCACCATCGAGGCGCTGCGTGCCAACGGCGTGGTGTTCCTGGATACGCCGGAGACCTACTACGAACTGCTGGACCGCCGCCTGCCGAACCACGGTGAAGACGTGGCCCGTCTGCAGAAAAACCGCATTCTCCTGGATGGCGCCCCCGACGGCGGCCTGCTGCTGCAGATCTTCACCGAAAACCAGATCGGCCCGATCTTTTTCGAGATCATCCAGCGCAAGGGCAACGACGGTTTCGGCGAAGGCAATTTCAAGGCGCTGTTCGAATCGATCGAACTGGACCAGATGCGCCGTGGCGTGGTGAAAAACGTCGACTGACCGCTTCCCCCTCCAGCGCCCGGCGTCTTGCGCCGCGCGCTGGCCTTGAAACCTCACCTTGCGTGAGGTTTTTTTTTCGCCGGTGTTACTTGGTCAGGCGGTCCTGGAACTGCTTGCGGAACTTGGCCACCTTGGGCGCGATGACGAATTGGCAATAGCCTTGCTCGGGGTGCAGGGCGAAATAATTGCGGTGATAGTCTTCGGCCTGCCAGAACGTTGCCGGCGCCAGCAACTTGGTGACGATGGGCGCATCGTAGATCTTTTGCGCGTCGACCTCGGCAATGACGGCTTCGGCCTGTTCGCGCTGGACGTCGTTCTGCCAGAAGATGGCCGATTCGTACTGCGGACCGATATCGTTGCCCTGGCGGCCCGGGGTAGTCGGGTCGTGAGTGGCGAAGAAGACGCGCAGCAGGTCACCGTAGGAAAGCTCGGCCGGGTCGAATTCGACGCGGGCTACTTCGATGTGCCCGGTGTCTTTGCCGCAGACCTGCTCGTAGCTGGGGTTGTCCACGTGGCCGCCGCTATAGCCAGGCAGCACGCTCTTGACGCCGCGCAGGTCGGCAAAGACCGCTTCGACGCACCAGAAGCAGCCGCCGCCAAGAACGGCGACTTCATTGCCCGGGGAAGGTTGTTCTGCCATGACGATTCCTTTCTAGAAGACGATAAGACTACTGCTTGGGCGGCGCCAGCGACAAGATCCATTCGGCCAGGAGGCGCGCGTCTTCCGGGCTGACATGGGTTTGCGCCGGCATCGGCACGGCACCCCAGGCGCCGCGGCCGCCCCCGCGGATCTTGCCGGCCAGGTAATCCACCATGGCGGGACCTTGCCCGGCATAGCGTTCGGCCACGCTGGCCAGTGGCGGCCCCACGCGCTTGGCATCCACCTGGTGGCATGCCATACAGGCCTTGTTCTTGGCCAGGTCCAGGCCGGTGGTCTGGGCCTGCGCCGCGCCTGCGGCCAGCAGGCCGGCGGCGACCACCCACAAACTACGTATCAAATGCATCGGTTACTGCCCCACGGCTCGCGGTGCTGGCGAGCTTGCCGAACTTGGCAAGCACACCGCGTGTATAACGCGGCTTGGGCGGGACCCAGGCCTGGCGACGAGCCGCCATTTCTTCGTCGCTGATATTGAGCTGCAACAGCAGCTTGTGGGCATCGATGGTAACCGAATCGCCTTCGCGGATCAGCGCGATCGGGCCGCCCACGAAGGCTTCGGGCGCCACGTGGCCCACCACCATGCCCCAGGTGCCGCCCGAGAAGCGGCCATCGGTGATGAGGCCGACGGTTTCGCCCAGGCCCTGCCCGATCAGGGCGGAGGTCGGCGCCAGCATTTCACGCATGCCGGGCCCGCCCTTGGGGCCTTCGTAGCGGATCACCACCACGTCGCCGTCACGGATCTGGCGCGCCATGATGGCGGCCATGGCATCGTCTTCGGAATCGAAGACCCGCGCCGGCCCGGTGATGACCGGATTCTTCAGGCCGGTGATCTTGGCCACGCAGCCCTCGGGCGAGAGATTGCCCTTGAGGATGGCCAGGTGGCCCTGCGGATACAGGGCGCGGTCCAGCGGCATGATCACGTCCTGGTCGGCGCGCGGAGCATCCGGAATGTCCGCCAGGGTCTCGGCGATGGTCTTGCCGGTGATCGTCATGCAATCGCCATGCAGCAGGCCGGCGTTGAGCAGCAGCTTCATGACCTGCGGGATGCCGCCGGCGCGATGCAGGTCGGTGGCGACGTACTTGCCGGAAGGCTTCAGGTCGCAGAGCACCGGCACGCGTTTGCGGATGCGTTCGAAATCGTCGATGGTCCAGGGCACTTCGGCGGCGTGTGCGATGGCCAGGAAATGCAGTACCGCGTTGGTCGAACCGCCCGTGGCCATGATGACCGAAACGGCGTTTTCGATGGATTCGCGGGTGATGATGTCGCGCGGACGCAAGCCGCGCCTGACGGCTTCGACAAGGACCCGCGCCGATTCGGCCGCGGACGCGACCTTTTCGTCATCTTCGTTGGCCATGGTGCTGGAGTACGGCAGGCTCATGCCCATGGCTTCGAAGGACGAACTCATGGTGTTGGCGGTATACATGCCGCCACAGGAACCCGACCCGGGGATGGCGCATTTTTCGATCTGCTTGAAGTCGGCTTCGGGCATGCGGCCCATGGTGTATTCGCCGACAGCCTCGAAGACCGACACGATGGTCAGGTCCTTGCCCTTGTAGTGACCCGGCTTGATGGTGCCCCCATAGACGTAGATGCCGGGCACGTTCATGCGCGCCAGGGCGATCATGCCCCCGGGCATGTTCTTGTCGCAGCCGCCGATGACCACCACGCCATCCATCCATTGGCCCTGGGCAGCGGTTTCGATGCAATCGGCGATGACTTCGCGCGACACCAGCGAATACTTCATGCCCTCGGTGCCCATCGACATACCGTCCGAGATGGTGGGCGTGCCGAATACCTGCGGGTTGGCGCGGGCGCCGCGTATGGCGTCGATGGCCGCGTCGGCCAGGCGTTGCAAGCCGCTGTTGCAGGGGGTGATGGTGGAATGGCCGTTGGCCACGCCGATCATGGGGTTTTCGAAGTCGGCTTCCTGGTAGCCCAGCGCGTAATACATGGCGCGATTGGGTGCCCGGGCGACGCCGTGGGTGATATGGCGGGAACGTTCGTTGTGCGACATGGTCTGTTGTCTCCTGTCGGCCGTCAGGACGCGGACATGGCAGCCGCGCCCGGGAGGATGGCCTGGCTCGCTCGCGTGCGAATCTTCAAGGCTCGCCGGTTATTATCATTCAACTTCATTGTGTCGGGCGGAACATGCTGCAATATCCAAAATTCGACCCCGTTGCCCTGCAGATCGGGCCCTTGTCCATCCATTGGTACGGGCTGATGTATCTGGTGGGCTTCGCCCTGGTGTATTTCCTGGGCCGTCGGCGCATCACGCGCGGCCACACCACGTCGCTGAACGTTCGCGACCTGGAAGACCTGATCTTCTACAGCGTGCTGGGCGTGGTGCTGGGCGGGCGGCTGGGCTATGTGCTGTTCTACAAGCCGGGCTATTACCTGTCGCACCCGCTGGAGGTGCTGTACCTGTGGGAAGGCGGCATGTCGTTCCACGGTGGCCTGATCGGCGTGATCCTGGTGATGCTGCTGTTTGCGCGCAAGAAGGGCCTGCCATTTTTCGCGGTCAGCGATTTCATCGCGCCACTGATCCCGCTGGGGCTGGGCTTTGGCCGCCTGGGCAACTTCATCAATGGCGAGCTGTGGGGCCGTCCGACCGACGTGCCGTGGGCGATGGTGTTCCCGAGCAGCGGCGACGGTGTGCCGCGCCATCCGTCGCAACTCTATGAGCTGGGCCTGGAAGGCATCGTGCTGTTCGCACTGATGTGGTGGTTTTCGAGCAAGCCGCGCCCCCTGGGGCAGGTCAGCGCGGTATTCCTGATGGGCTACGGAACGTTCCGTTTCCTGGTGGAATTCACCCGCGAGCCGGACAATTTCCTGGGCCTGCTCGCGGGCGGGTTGAGCATGGGACAGTGGCTGTCCCTGCCGATGGTCGCCCTGGGCGCCATCATGTTCAGCCTTACTGCAAAACGATCGTCCCGTTGACCGAGATGCTGACCGTGACGTCTCCCGCTTCCAGGGGGACGTCCGCGCTGAAGCCGGCGCCGCCGGAGGCGTCCTTGGCCATCGCGCCCATCATGCGCGGCATCGGCGTGACACCGCCGGCGCCGCCCAGTTCAAGCTTGCTCAGGCGGTAGCCCGAGAAGCCGAAGGCGTTCGAGGCGGCCAGTGCACGGTCCTTGAAGGCCTGCGCGGCTTCTTTCAGCAACTTGCGTTCTTCGGCTTCGCGCACTTCACGCGACAGCGAAAAGCTGATGTTCGAAATGGCGGTCTTGTCCGACAGCTTGGATGCCAGTGCGGCGGCGGCGGCGAAGTCCTTCGATTCCAGGATGATCTCGCCCTGGCCGCGCCAGCCGGCGTTCTTGCTCGCCTTGCTGCCGCTGCCGGAATTGGGCCAGACATTGAAGCCGCCCGTGCGCACGTCCACGCCCTTGGTGTCGCGGGCGCGCTTGGCCAGGTCGTCCAGCATGGCGGTCAGCTTCTGGCCCGCCGTGGGCTGATCCGCAGCCTCGACCTCGGCGGACAGTGAAATACGCACCGTGTCTTGCTTGACCTCGGACGAGGCAGTGGCCTGCAGGGTCAGCTCGGGCGATCGGTTGGTCGTGGATTCCGTCGGCGCAGGCGTCTGGGCCTGGGCGAAAACGGGCTGTGCCATGGACAGAGCGACCACGGCTGCGCACGCCGCACCAAGTTTGGTCAGCGAAAAAACGGGGGGTTTGAACATGGACTGGTCCTATGAGGGAGGACGATGGGGAGGCGCCCGAGGCGGACCTGCGCTCGTGGCAGGCCCGCTGGGATAGATGCCCCGCCTGTGCCGTCAAGGCCGGCATCTCGAACCCTGAGGTTCAAGGTGGTCGCGTTCCGAAGAGCCTTGGGTTCATCTACGAGAGACAATCACGCCAGCTCTGCACTCCCGCAACCAATATGCCATAAGACATAGGTTCAGAGAATGTATGGCCAAGTCACGGACACGGCAGGGACAAACTGAAAATACTGAAAAAAACTGGTGAAAACCGCGTATGAACGTTAGAGCAGTTTTTCCTGACCCGACAAGGCATCGTCGAGGACTGCGTTCATGTCCTCAATTCTACGCTTGAAGTCGCCGACCGCCAAACCGCCCAGCGGACCGTCGGGTGCTTTCATGGCAAGCAGCTCGCCAGCGACCTGCAATGCGGCCATCACGGCGATGCGTTCGTTGCTGGAGACCTTGCCCGTCCCCTGGATGCGCAGCATGAGCTGGTCGACGTGGCGCACGGCGGCCATCAGGGTGGGTTTTTCTTCGGGGGAGCACGCCAGCGAGTAGTCGCGCCCCAATATGGTTACGTCAACGCGTTCCATCAGTGTTGCTCTCCGGACGGCGCACCCGGCAAGCGGGCCAGGACGGCGTCGATGCGCTCGCGGGCCGAGGCGGCGGCCGCGCGCAAGCGCTGTAGTTCGGTGTCGCGCACTTGCAGGCTGCCCTGCAGCTCGGTTTCCCGAGCAGAGAAACGCGCTTCGAGCGAGTGGCGTTCGGCGGTTTCGCGAGCGAGCTGTTCGCGCAGGGCCACTTCGGCCTTTTGCGCCTGCTCGAGCATCGCGGTGACGGCGCCGTCGTTGTCTTGCAGCTTGTGCTGCAGGGCGGCGATGTCGGCGTCGCGTTCGGCAGCGCGCTGCTTGAGCACGCGCTGCTCGGCTTCTGTTTCATTCAGGCGCATACGCAACGCGTCACGCTCGGCGTGGAGTTGCCGGGTGCGTTGCACCAGTTGCCCGATACGGGCGGCGAGTTGGTCTAGGTCTTGCAGCATGGGCGCTATCGTAAACCATCCAGGGGGGAATCGGGCCTCTTCACGCAAGGTGAGAAACACGGCAATATTCAGTAGGAAATGCAGCTGTCATTCCAGCGGCCGGCAACATAACCGATCAGGGCCAACTAGAAAAGTCCCGCGCGCCTGGAATTCGACGGATCGCCCCGACCGGCTTTCGCATTTCTTTCTATAAACTTTCACTTAGCTTTCAAAACGCCATCAATCCGCCCGCCCCGTTACATCTGGGGATCGGGAGTACCCCAATTTTAGGGAAAACCCCAGGCTTTCACCGAGCTTACAGGGTTTGCATCGTCGCGGGCGTCCATTACCATTCGGCCTTTCAAGAAGCCTTCGCCGACGCTTTCAGAAGACCCAAGGCACCCCGACGTGCCTTTTTTGTGCCTGTCACTCGCCTTTCGGCCCGCCTGGCAGATCACAAGCCTTTTTTTATCTACATGCTGTAAACAGGAGCCAACCAATCATGCAGCTACGCAATCGACAGGACTTCTGGTCGGGGGTGATGTTCATCGCCCTCGGACTGGGATTCGCCTGGCAAGCCAGCAGCTACCAAATGGGTACTGCCGCCCGGATGGGCCCCGGGTATTTTCCTTTCTGGCTAGGCATTGTTCTCGCATTGCTGGGCGCCATCGTGCTGCTTGGCTCGCTGTCCAAGAAAGCCCACGAAACGCACGTCGACAAGTTCGACTGGCGCATCGTGCTGCTGGTGGTCGGGTCCGTGGTCATCTACGGTCTGGTCCTCAAGCTGCTCGGCATCTATATCTCGGTGTTCATGCTGGTTGTGATCAGCAGCCTGGCGAGCCACGAGTTCAGCCTGAAGGTCGCCGTTGCGAACGGCATCTTCCTGGTGGTGTTCTCGTATCTCGCATTCGTCAAGGGGCTGGGGCTGATTTTCCCGCTGTGGCCGTCGTTTCTGGGCATGAACTAAGGAGCAACCGGTCATGGAATTGTTTGACAACCTGATGTTGGGTTTCTCGGTGGCGTTCACGCCCGAGAACCTGTTGTACGCGCTGCTGGGCTGCGTCCTGGGTACGTTGATCGGCGTGCTGCCGGGCATCGGCCCCGTCCCGACCATCGCCATGCTGCTGCCGATCACGTACGTGCTGCCGCCGGTGGCTGGCCTGATCATGCTGGCGGGTATTTACTACGGTGCTCAATACGGTGGCTCGACCACAGCCATTCTCGTGGCGCTGCCAGGGGAAACGTCCGCGGTGGTGACCGTGCTGGACGGTCACCAGATGGCCCGCAACGGCCGCGCTGGCGCCGCCCTGGCCATTGCCGCCCTGGGTTCGTTCTTCGCCGGTTGCGTGGCCACGCTGCTGCTGGCCGCCTTTGCCCCCCCGCTGGCTGAAGTCGCGTTCAAGTTCGGCCCCGCCGAGTACTTCTCGCTGATGTGCCTGGGTCTGGTCGGCGCCGTGGTGCTGGCCTCGGGCTCGCTGCCCAAGGCGATCGCGATGATCATCCTGGGCCTGCTGCTGGGCATGGTCGGCACCGACGTCAACTCGGGCGTTGCCCGCTTCGACTTCGGCGTGCCGGAACTGCAAGACGGCATCGACTTCGCCATCGTGGCCATGGGTGTGTTCGGCTTTGCCGAAATCATGACCAACCTGGAGCAGAAGGAAAACCGCGTCGACATCACCGACAAGATCGGCTCGCTGTATCCCAACAAGCAGGAATTCAAGGAATCGTACCCCGCCGTGCTGCGTGGCACGGCCCTGGGTTCGGCCCTGGGCATCCTGCCGGGCGGTGGCGCCGTGCTGTCGTCGTTCGCGTCGTACACGCTGGAAAAGAAGATCTCGCGCAATCCGGAACGCTTCGGCAAGGGCCACCCGGCCGGCCTGGCTGGCCCGGAATCGGCCAACAACGCCGCCGCGCAGACGTCGTTCATCCCGCTGCTGACCCTGGGCATCCCGGGCAACGCCGTGATGGCGCTGATGGTGGGCGCGATGACGATCCACAACATCCAGCCCGGCCCGCAAGTGATGACGAGCCACCCCGAGCTGTTCTGGGGCCTGATCGCTTCGATGTGGATCGGCAACCTGATGCTGGTGGTGCTGAACCTGCCGCTGATCGGCCTGTGGGTCAAGCTGCTCAAGGTGCCCTACCGCATCCTGTTCCCGGCGATCCTGGTGTTCTGCACCATCGGTGTGTACTCGCTGAACTACAACGCGTTCGACATCTTCACGACGGCCATGTTCGGCATCGTGGGCTATGTCTGGTCGAAGCTGAAGTGCGAAGGCGCACCGCTGCTGCTGGGCCTGGTGCTGGGCCCCATGATGGAAGAGAACTTCCGCCGTGCCCTGCTGCTGTCGCGTGGCGATTTCACCACCTTCGTGACGCGCCCCCTGTCGGCATCGCTGCTGGCCGTGGCCGTGTTCCTGGTGATCCTGGTGGCCCTGCCGGCCATCCGCAAGAAGCGCGAAGAGACCTTCGTCGAAGAAGACTGACGCGAGCCTTCGCTGCCCAGGCGGCAGCGGTTGCAAGCCTTTCGGACCCCCGGCTCGCCGGGGGTTTTTCTTTGGCCAGCACCAGGGCCCGAGGACGACCTGCCCAGCAAAAGCTACCAATAATTACAACGCGCTACAGGATGCGAGGCCGCGGGCTTCATCTACGGTAAGCTACGGGTTTACCCCACGCGATGATTCAACATGAATTTCGACTGGAACAACCCCTACCCCACCACGCGCACGCCGGTGTTCGCCCGCAACGTCGTCGTGACCTCGCAACCGCTGGCGGCTCAGGCGGGCCTGCGCATCCTGGCCAACGGTGGCAATGCCGTGGACGCGGCCATCGCGGCCGCGGCCACGCTGACACTGACCGAGCCGGTCAGCAACGGCCTGGGATCGGATTGCTTCGCCATCGTGTGGGACGGCTCGAAACTGCACGGATTGAACGCGTCGGGGCCGGCCCCTGCGGCCTGGAACCTGGATTACTTCCGGCGCCGCCACCAGGGCGCGATTCCGACCCGCGGCTGGGACAGCGTCACGGTGCCCGGCTGCGTGGCCGGCTGGGCCGCGCTGCATGAAAAGCTGGGCAGCCTGGCGTTCGCCGACGTGCTGGCCCCCACGATCGACTATGCCGAGCGGGGCTTTGCCATCAGCCCGATGGTGCAGCAGAAGTGGGCCGCGCAAGCGGATGTGCTGCAACCACAGCCAGGCTTCGCCGAGCACTTCCTGCCGCGCGGCCGTGCGCCGCACGTGGGCGAGCATTTCGTGCTGAAAGGCGCCGCCGCCACGCTCAAGCGCATCGCGGCCAGCGGCGGCCGCGATTTCTATGAAGGCGAAACCGCCCACAAGCTGGTGGCCCACGCACAGGCCCATGACGCGGCGCTGACCCTGGCCGACCTGCGCGACTATGCACCCGAATGGGTGACACCCATCAGCCAGCTGTACCGCGGCCACACGCTGCACCAGATCCCGCCCAACGGGCAGGGCATCGCCGCCCTGATCGCCCTGGGCATCCTGCAGAATTTCGACCTGGCGTCCAGGCCCGTGGACCACCCCGAGACCCAGCACCTGCTGCTCGAGGCCATGAAGCTGGCGTTCGCCGATGTCTACACGCACGTGGCGGATTCGCGCCATATGCGCCTGACCGTGGCGCAGATGCTGCGCGCCGACTACCTGGCCGAACGCGCGCGGCTGATCGACCCGAATGTGGCGCAGGCGTTCGCCTGTGGCCACGCGCCGCAAGGCGGCACCGTCTACCTGACCGCCGCCGACCGCAGCGGCATGATGGTGAGCTTCATCCAGTCCAACTACATGGGCTTCGGCTCGGGCGTGGTGGTACCGGGCACGGGCGTCAGCCTGCAGAACCGAGGCCACTGTTTCAGTATGCTGCCCGATCATCCCAACGTCGTGGCGGGCGGCAAGCGCCCTTTCCACACCATCATTCCGGGCTTTTTGATGCGCGATGGCGCGCCGGTGATGAGCTTCGGCGTGATGGGCGGCAACATGCAGCCGCAAGGCCAGGTGCAGACGCTGGTGCGCATGTTGGACTACGGCCAGCAACCCCAGGCGGCCTGCGACGCCCCGCGCTGGAAATGGAACCAGGGACTGGCGGTGGACGTCGAACCCTCGATGGCGCGCTCGGTGGCCGACGGCCTGCGCGCACGCGGCCACGTGCTGGAAGGCATCGAAGACCCCTACATGGACTTCGGCTCGGGCCAGTTCATCTGGCGCCTGGGCGACCCGGCCGTCGATGGCTACGTCAGCGCCAGCGACAGCCGTCGCGATGGACTCGCCGCCGGCTTTTGATTGCGTTAAGGTTACTGCCTCAGGTTTTCCTTTCCTCTGCGGAGTCCCCTGCATGGCATCGATCGGTACCAAGAGCTACGACGCGGTCGTGGCCCAGAAAGTCGCATTCCTCGGCTTGGGCGTGATGGGCCTGCCCATGGCCGGCCACCTGGCTCGCGCCGGGCATGACGTCACCGTCTACAACCGCACGCCGGCCAAGGCCCAGGCCTGGGCCGCGGAATTCGGCGGTCACAGCGCCGTGACGCCGCGCGAAGCCGTGGCCGGGGCACAGATCGTGTTCGCCTGCGTGGGCAATGACGACGACCTGCGCAGCGTGGTGCTGGGCCCGGATGGCGCCTTTTCGGGCATGGCGCCGGGCGCCGTGTTCGTGGATCACACCACCGCATCGGCCGACGTGGCGCGTGAACTGTATGCGCAAGCCAAGGACCTGGGCCTGAATTTCATAGACGCGCCGGTTTCTGGCGGCCAGGCCGGGGCGGTCAACGGCGTGCTGACGATCATGTGCGGCGGCGAACAGGCCGTGTTCGATGCCATCAAGCCGGTGGCGCAGGCGTTCGGCCGCGCCGTCACCCGCGTGGGCCCGCCGGGCGCCGGGCAGTTGGCCAAGATGGTCAACCAGATCTGCATCGCCGGCATCGTGCAAGGCCTGTCGGAAGCCGTGGCGTTCGGCCAGGCCGCCGACCTGGACATGAAGCTGGTGCTGGACGTGATCAGCAAGGGCGCGGCCCAGAGCTGGCAGATGGAGAACCGCGGCGGCACCATGGTCGATGACAAGTTCGACTTCGGCTTCGCGGTGGACTGGATGCGCAAGGACCTGGGCCTGGTATTGGCCGAGGCCCGCCACAACGGCGCCCGGCTGCCGCTGACGGCGCTGGTCGACCAGTTCTATGGCGACGTGCAGAAGATGGGTGGCGGCCGCTGGGATACGTCCAGCCTCATCAAGCGCCTGCGGGATTGATCCGGCGCAGCTGAAAAAATGCGGCCCCGTGGGCCGCATTTTTCATTCAGGCCGCTTGTTGTGCGACCGGGGCCGGCGCTTGCAACAGCGCGTCGATACGTTGGCGGGCCAGCGCCACGCCTTCCAGTGCGGCGGCCTCGCCCATCGCCATGCCTTCGGCGGCGATGAAGGTGACGTCGGTCATGCCCAGGAAGGCCAGCATCTGCCGCAGGTACGGCGTCATGGTGTCCGACGGCGTGCCTTCGGCCTTGCCGCCACGCGCGGTCAGCACGAACACCTGCTTACCCTTCACCAAGCCCTCGGGCACGCCTTCCGGCGTATAACGGAACGTGACGCCGGCGCGGGCAATGTAGTCGAGGTAGCTCTTGAACTGTGCGGGCAGGCTGAAGTTGTAGACCGGCACGGCGAACACGATACGGTCGGCTTCCTTCAGTTCGGCCACCAGCGTATCGCTGAGTTCGACGATGCGCTGTTGTTCGAGCGTGCGCGCATCGGCCGGGGTGAACAACGCGCCGGCGGTGGTGCCGTCGAAGTACGGCAGCGGCGCGGCGCCGATGTCGCGGGTGGTGATGACGGCAGCCGGATCGGCCTGCTTGACGCGGGCGACCAGATGGTCGGCCAATTGCTTGCTGTGCGAGCGGTCGCCCAGAATCGACGACAGGATTACCAGGGTTTTCATGACTTAATCTCCAGTGGGGACCGCACGGATGGGCAGGTCCTGAATGCATGGGCTCACTGTAGATCGCTTAATTGATCACATAAACCCCTGTATGATGAACTACTCGTTCCACACATAGAACAATCATGCAAGATCTGAACGACCTCTACTACTTCTCTCAAGTCGTCGAGCAAGGCGGCTTCAGCGCGGCGGCCCGGGCGTTGGATATCCCCAAATCACGCCTGTCGCGACGCATCTCTCACCTGGAAGAAAGCCTGGGCGTGCGGCTGCTGCAACGCACGACCCGCCGGCTGCGGCTGACGGCTGCGGGGGAACGCTACCTGCACTACTGCCGCGAGATGGCGGCTTCGGCCCGCGCGGCCGACGACGCCATGCGCCAGTTGCAGTCCGAGCCGTCAGGCCCGGTGATTGTCAGCTGCCCGGTCTCGATTGCCCAGGACGTGCTGGCCCCCCTGCTGCCGGAATTCCTGGACGCCTGGCCGGCGATTTCGGTGCAGTTGCTCGTGACCAACCGGCGGGTGGACCTGATTCGCGAAGGCGTGGACCTGGCACTGCGCGTGCGGACCAAGCTGGATACCGACGCCGAACTGGTGGTGCGGCACCTGGGCACTGCGCGCGGCACGCTGGTGGCCAGCCCCGGCTACCTGCAGCGCCACGGCACGCCCGACACGCCGCAGGACCTGGCCTCGCACACCACGCTGAGCTTCAGCGATCCGCAGAACGAGGTGCGCTGGCCCCTGCGCAACGACAAGGGCGAAGAGGTGCACGTCGAATTGAAGCCGCAGTTGTCGTGCAACGACTTCATCGTGCTGGTGGAGGCGGCCGTGCGCGGACGCGGCATCGCGCTGCTGCCCTCGATCGCGACGCACGAGGAACTGCGGCGCGGCCAGCTCGTGCCGGTGCTGCCGCAATGGCAATCGCCGGAAGGCATCGTGCACTGCATTTACCCGTCGCGCCGCGGCATGATGCCCGCGGTGCGCACCTTGCTGGACTTTCTGTCGCAGCGCCTGCCCGCCACCTACCAAAGGCTGGAAAAGCAAGGCACTGCGTTGCCGGCTCAGTAACCGCGCGATCGATCGACGACGCCCGTGATGGGCTCGCCACGCATCAGCTGCGCGACCTTGGCCGCGATCTGCTCGATGCTTTCGTCGCGCAAGGTACGGGCGGCGATGTGCGGCGTGATGTGCACGCGCGGGTCGCGCCAGAACGGATGGTCCTTGGGCAACGGCTCGGTGTGAAAGACATCCAGCGTCGCGCCGGCGATCTCGCCTTCTTCGAGCATCTGCACCAGGTCATCTTCGACCAGGTGTTCGCCACGGCCGACGTTGACCAAGTGTGCGTCGGGCAGCAACTGGCCCAGCGTGTCGCGATTGAGAATGCCGCGGGTGTCGGGCGTAAGCGGCAGCACGTTGACCAGGAAGCGCGTGCGGGCCAGGAAAGCCGGCAAGGCATCCTGCCCTGAAAATGTCTGCACGCCGGGAATGTCGCGCGGGGTGCGCGACCAGCCGGCCACCGGGTAGCCGAATTCGGCCAGCGTCTGCGCCACGCGCGCACCGACCTGCCCCAGCCCCAGCACGCCCACGGGCCAATCGGCCTGGCGCGTACCTTCGCGGGTATCCCAGTGCTGGCGCGCCTGGGCCTCGTCGAAGGCCTGGAAATCACGCGATACGCGCAGCAAGGCATAGAGCGCGTATTCGGCCATTTGCACCGACATGCCGGCATCTTCGAGGCGAACGATGCGCACCTGCGGCGGAATCTCGGGCATCTTGAGCAAGGCGTCCACGCCGGCGCCCAGATTGAACAGCGTGGTGATGCCGGTTTCGTGGCTGAACAGTTCTGCCGGCGGCCGCCAGACCAGGGCGACTTCGGCACCCGACGGCGGACCATCGGGATTCCAGACGGAAATGCGGCAACCGGGCATGGCGGCTTCCAAGCGCGGGACCCAGACATCGGGATCGTGCAGGGGGCAGGCAAAGAGTATGTGCATGACGGGGATCTGTGCGGGCTGGATAAACCACAAGCATGCGGCAAGGCGGGCCGTAAATCAAACGGCCCGGCATGAAAGCCGGGCCGTGCGCACATCAGGTATCGCCAGCCGGATCAGGCCGTCTGCGTGACCTGCGGCTTGTTCTTGCCCTTGTTGCGGCGCAGGAAGGCCCACACCTGCAGCAGGATCAGCAGCGCGCTGGCACCGATGAACCAGGCGCTGATCGGACGCTGCACGAACACCGCCAGGTCACCGCGCGACAGCAGCAGCGCGCGACGGAAGTTCTCTTCGACCATGGGGCCGAGCACGAAGCCGAGCAGAATGGGCGCAACCGAGAATTCCAGTGTCATCAGGATGGCGCCGATCACACCGAAGGCCAGCACTTCCCAGATCTGGAAGAGGCTGTTCTGCGTACTGAACACGCCCACTGCGATGAAGAACAGCGCGGACGGGAACAGATAGCGGTACGGCACCTGCAAGAGCTTGACCCACACGCCGATCAGCGGCACGTTCAGCACCATCAGCAGCACGTTGCCGACCCAGAAGCTGGCGATCAGGCCCCAGAAGATGTCCGGATGCTCGGTGATGAGCTGCGGGCCGGGCTGGATGCCCTGGATCAGCAGCGCGCCCAGGATCAGCGCCATCACGGCATCGCCCGGAATGCCCAGGCTCATCGTCGGGATGAAGTCGACCTGCGTCTTCGAGTGCGACGAGGCTTCGGGCGAGGCCACGCCGGCGATCATGCCGGTGCCGAACTTCTCGGGCGTCTTGGAGATCTTGCGTTCCAGCGCGTAGGCCACGAAGGTCGTGATGGTGGGGCCGGTGCCGGGCATGGCGCCGAACAGCGTGCCCACCGCGGTGCCGCGCACCATCGGCCAGAAGGCCGTCTTCAGTTCCTGCTTGCTGGGCCGCATGTCGCGCAGGCGCAGCTTGGCGCCGCTGCCGATGATGGTCATGCGGTTGACGCTCATCAGGAAGTCGGCCACGCCGAACAGGCCCATCGAGATCGCCACCAGTTCCAGGCCGTCGGACAGGTCCAGCAGGCCGAACGAGAAGCGGATGGTGCCGGTGTTGACGTCGGTGCCGACCACGCCGCACATCAGGCCGAACAGGGTCATGGCGACGCCCTTCAGGGGCGAACCACGCGACATCGTCGCGCCGGCCAGGAGGCCCAGCAGCATGATCGAGAAGATCTCGGTGGGACCGAACTTGAACGCCACTTCGACCAGCAAGGGCGAGGCGAAGATCATGACGATGATCCCGACCGATGCCGCGAAGAACGAACAGATCATCGTGATGCCCAGCGCGGTCCCGCCCTTGCCCTGTTTGGTCAGGGGATAGCCGTCAAGGCAGGTCACCGCGTGCGGCGGGTGCGAAGGCAGGTTCAGCAGGATCGCGCCGATGGCGCCGCCGTACTGCGAGCCGTAGAAAATACCGGCCAGCATCAGGATGGCGGGCACCGGCTGCATCACGTAGGTCAGCGGCAGCAGGATGGAAATGGCCGACAGCGCGCCCATGCCGGGCAGCACGCCGATGAGGTTGCCCACCAGCACGCCGAAGAACGACCACATCAGGTTGTGGAACTGGAACGCGACGCCGAAGCCGTACCAGAGGTCCATCAAAGATTGAGAGATCATGGCGCTTCAACCCCAACGAAACAGCGGCAGCTGCAGTTGCAGCGCCCACCAGAAAACCACCACCGCGATCACGGACATGCCGATCGACAGCACGAATGCCTGCTTGATCGTGTTCTTGCGATCGCCCAGGGCAGAAATGAAGACGATGGCGAACGTGGCAGGCAGCAGGCCGCCCCAGTGGCCCAGCACCAGGAACGCCAGGGTGCCCAGCAGGATGCAGGCGCCGCCGCGGAAATCCGGCAGGCCGTGCGCGTGGCCGTCACCCGGCGCCGGCGGGGTCGCCTCGCCCGAACGCGCCGAGATCGCGATGAGTATTCCGGTCAGCGCCAGCAGGCCGCCCAATGCCGCGGGAAAGAACCCCGGGCCCATGTGGCTGAGCGATCCGATGTGATAGTCCGTACCACCGTAAATCGCCCCCAATCCGATAAGGACCATCAGCGCGCCGCCGTAGTAGTCCTTTCTATTAATTGTTTTTTGCACTTCCATCCTCCTGAAGCAGGGCCGTGCAGCCCTTGAGGCGCCGCTCAGATCGAGCGCCACCCGGCCCTTTACGACAGACCGGCTGGCAGATTACGGAAGCAAGCTGCTAATCCGCTTTCTATGCGCTGTCGCCATCCTGAATCCGGGGGTAATCCCTGATGGAAACAGTCCGACTTAGCGTTAGCGGCCAGGAGGAAAGAATGAAAGCTGACTTGGACAAATCTACTGTTCGCCCGTGAACTCGACGTCCGTGGGGCGCGGATACTGCGAGACCGTGGCGGCCAGGGGCAGCCACAGCACGGAGGCCAGACCCACCCCGCCCTGCTCGTTGGCCTCGCCGTCGCGCAGCTCGATGTCGCCATCGTTGCGACGGGCATAGGCGCGGGCGATCGCCAGCCCCAGGCCCGACCCGGACGAGGCCACAGGCTTGTCGGTGCCGACCCGTTCGAAGCGGGCGAAGGCGCGTGCGCGCAGCAAGGGTTCGAGCCCGGGACCGTTGTCGGACACGGCGACTTCGGCACGGTTATCGACCCGGCTGACCGACACCGTGATGCGCGCGCCGACGGGTGCGTAGTGAATCGCGTTGTGCACCAGATTGGACAGGGCCTCGTGCAGCTCGGCCTCGCTGCCGGACACGGTCGCGCCGACCTCCTGGCCCTGCTCGTTGACGGCCTGCACCCAGCCCAGGTCCTGCTGCTTTTCATGCGCCAGCGGCAGGTACTGCAGCACCACTTCGCGCGACACGGCATTCATGTCGAGCAACTGCCGCGGCAGCTGATCGGCCTGGTTGGCGTGCGCCAGCGACAGCAACTGCTCGGTCAGGCGGCGGGTGCGGCCGAGCTGGTCGACGATGGCGCGCAGGCCCTCTTGCGCCCGCGCGGGGTCGCGTTCGCGCAGCGCGTACTGTGCCTGGGTCAGCATGATGGCCAACGGCGTGCGCAATTGGTGCGAGGCGTCGGCCAGGAAATGCGATTGCTCTTCGAGCACGCGCCGGTAGCGGGCGATATGGTGATTGACGGCATCGACCAGCGGCGCCACTTCGCTGGGCACGCGCGAGGCGTCCAGCGGCGTCAGATCGTCGGGCCGGCGGTTGCGGATGTCGGCCCGCAGCCGGCGCAAAGGCTTGAGCGCCCATGACACGCCCCACCACACCAGCAGCACGACCAGCGCCAGCATGCGGGCGTCACGCAGGATTTCCTGGCGCCGTGCGCTGTTTTCAGCCTCGATGCGCTTACCGGTGCTTTCCGCAACCAGCACCAGCACCTGGCGGTGGTTGCCCTGGTAATACAGATCGCGCAGCACCGACACCACCCGCACGGGGTCATTGCGGTAGACGCCGTCGTAGAACACGGGCTGGCCGTTGGCGCGTGGCCAGGTGGGCGGACGCGGCAGCTCGGGCATGCCCAGCAGCGTCTTGCCCTGTTCGGTGGGCACGGGCGAATCGTCCGGCAGGGGCGGATCGATCTGCTCAATGCGGAAATACTTGCGCAGCCCCGCCCGCGATTCCAGCATGACCTGGGCGTACAGGGGCGTGGCCACCTGCAGCGAGCCGTCAGGGGCGAACTCCAGGCTGCTTTCAAGCACCCGGGCCGGTTCGACCAGTGCGCTGTCGTAGGCCTCGTTGGTGATCTCGGACAGGGTGCGGTAGTCGTTCAGGCTGTCGATGACCAGCAGCGCCACCACGCCGGGCAGCAGCAGGATGATCAACAGGGCGCGAATGCCGACCCGCGGCAATCCAGGTATCCGTAGGCTCACGGGGAAGGATTCAGGTGTCGGCGGCTTCGCTGGCGACACTTTCCAGCATGTAGCCCAGCCCGCGGACGGTCACGATGCGCACGTCGCTGCCGGCCAGTTTCTTGCGCAAGCGATGCAGGACCACTTCGATGGCGTCAGGGTTGGCTTCGCTGTCGTGGGTGAAGACCTTGCCGAACAGCTGCGACTTGTCGACGGGGTAGCCGCTGCGGGTGAGCAAGGCCGCCAGGGCGGCGTGCTCGCGCGGGGTCAGGAACAGCAAGGAGCCGTCGAGCGTGAACGCCCGGCTTTCGCTGTCGTAGGAGAGCGAGCCGCACTGCAGCCGCGGGTGCTGGCGGCCGCGGCTGCGGCGCACCAGGGCGGTCAGGCGGGCTTCGAGCTCTTCGAGGGCGAACGGCTTGGTCAGGAAGTCGTCGGCGCCCAGGTTCAGGCCGCGTACCCGGTCTTGCAGCGCGCCCTGGGCGGTGAGCAGCAGGACGGGCGTGCGGTCGTCGCGGTTGCGCATTTCGCGCAGCACGACCAGGCCGTGCTTGTCCGGCAGGCGCAGGTCCATGACGATGGCATCGTATTCGGTGCCCGCCATGAAGGCTTCGGCCGTGCGGGCATCGGCCGCGTGATCGGGCACGAACCCGCTTTGCGCAAGCGCGCGCATGAGCCAGGACGCCATGTCCCGTTCATCTTCAACCAACAATATGCGCATGACCGTCCGTTCCTTCGGGCAAGTTCTCTGCCGCCCGCTGCCCATGCACGCGCTGACGCAGGTAGCGGGTTTCGTGATGACGCCGAAAGAGGATTGCTGACAACTCGTTCAACGCCTGGGTATAGACGTCTCGCTTGAACTCGATGACGGCATCCAGGGGGACCCAATACTGGCTCCAGCGCCAGGCATCGAATTCCGGATGCTGCGTCGCGCGCAGGCACACGTCGCTGTCACGTCCCACCAGGCGCAACAAGAACCAAATCTGTTTTTGTCCTTTATAGTGGCCACGCCACTCACGCCGGACGAAGTGATCGGGCACGTTATAACGTAACCAATCGCGTGTACGCCCCAAAATACGGACATGCTCGGGCTTTAGGCCCACCTCTTCATGGAGCTCGCGATACATGGCCTGCACCGGGCTTTCGCCGTACTTGATGCCACCCTGAGGGAACTGCCAGGCATGTTCCCTGATACGCTTGCCCCAAAAGACCTCGTTTCTGCTATTGACGAGAATGATGCCGACATTGGGGCGGTAGCCTTCGCGGTCAAGCATGGGCCACCCCCACCGAATTCAATACAATTACAGTCGATTATACGTATCTGCTGCCACCTTTAAACATGCGCGCATCCAACTACCACATCAACACCCTCAAAGAAGCCCCTTCCGAAGCCGAAGTCGCCAGCCACCAGCTGATGACCCGGGCCGGGATGATCCGCAAGCTCGCGGGCGGCATCTACACCTACATGCCCCTGGGCCTGAAGATCATCCGCAAGGTCGAGGCCATCGTCCGGGAGGAAATGAACGCCTCCGGCGCGATCGAGCTGCTGATGCCGGTGGTCCAGCCGGCCGAGCTCTGGATGGAATCGGGCCGCTGGGAGCAATACGGCGCCGAACTGCTGCGCATCAAGGACCGGCACCAGCGCGATTTCGTGCTGCAGCCCACCTCGGAAGAGGTGATCACCGACATCGCCCGCAACGAAATCCACAGCTACCGCCAGCTGCCGCTGAATTTCTATCACATCCAGACCAAGTTCCGGGACGAGCGCCGCCCGCGCTTCGGCCTGATGCGCGGCCGCGAATTCACCATGAAGGACGCCTACTCCTTCGACCGCGACGAAGCCGGCGCCCAGCGCAGCTACGACAACATGTACGCCGCCTACATGCGCATTTTCGGTCGCCTGGGCCTGGAATTCCGCGCCGTGGCCGCCGATACGGGCTCGATCGGGGGCACCCGCAGCCATGAATTCCAGGTCATCGCCGAGACCGGCGAAGACCTGCTGGTCTACAACGCCGAGACCGACTACGCCGCCAACATCGAACTGGCCGAGGCGGTCAGCCTGTACCCGACGCGCGGCGCCGCCACCCAGGCGATGGCCGACGTGGCGACCCCGGGCGCGGCCAAGTGCGAAGACGTGGCCCGCCTGCTGGGCATCCCGCTCGAACAGACGGTGAAGTCCATCGTCCTGGCCACCGACGGCGAAAAGGGCAAGGTCGACGTCTGGCTGCTGCTCTTGCGCGGCGACCACGAACTCAATGAAATCAAGGCTGGCAAGCTGCCGGGCCTGGCCGGCTTCCGTTTTGCCACGGAAACCGAGATCGTCGAGCACTTCGGCTGCAAGCCGGGTTACCTGGGCCCGGTCCGCACCGCCCGTCCGGTGCACGTCATTGCCGACCGCACCGTGGCCAACATGGCCGACTTCGTCTGCGGCGCGAACCGTGAAGACTTCCACATCCAGGGCGTTAATTGGGGACGTGACCTGCCCGAACCCGAGCTCGTGGCCGACCTGCGCAACGTGGTCGCGGGCGACCCGTCGCCGGACGGCAAGGGCACGCTGTCCATCCAGCGCGGCATCGAAGTGGGCCACGTCTTCTACCTGGGCAAGAAATACTCCGAAGCCCTGAAGGCCACCTTCCTGGACGAAACCGGCAAGCCGGCCACCCTGGAAATGGGCTGCTACGGCATCGGCGTGACCCGCATCGTCGGCGCCGCCATCGAGCAGAACCACGATGCCCGCGGCATCATCTGGCCCCGCGCCATCGCCCCGTTCGAAGTGGTGATCTGCCCGGTGGGCTGGGGCAAAAGCGAAACCGTGCGTAACACCTCCCTGAAGCTGTACGAATCGCTGCTGGCGCGTGGCGTGGACGTCATCCTGGACGACCGCGATGCCCGCCCCGGCGTGATGTTTGCCGAGTGGGAATTGATCGGCGCTCCGCTGCGTGTAACAGTTGGAGAACGCGGATTGAACGACGGTGTGGTGGAATTGCAGGCCCGTCGCGAAACCGAAGCGGCCAAGATTCCGGTAGAGTCCGCGCTTGAGACGGTGCTGACGAAACTCGACACGCTGTAAACCCTAAAGCAACTACGGACTTTTCGCGTCCCGACCCGCATTATCGAAGCCCGCATCGTGACCGATCCGAAGTCCGCCGAATCCCGCCTGCAAGTCCGCGTCTACTACGAAGACACGGATGCGGGCGGGGTGGTTTTCTACGCTAACTACTTGAAATTCCTGGAACGCGCCCGCACCGAGTGGTTGCGCGACCTGGGGGTCAACCAATCCGATCTGGCCACCGGCGAGCAACGCCTGTTCGTTGTCCGCTCGCTGGACATGTCCTACCGCAAGCCTGCCAAACTGGACGATTTGCTAACTATTCGCAGCCGGGTCACAAAATTGGGCCGCGCTTCGATACACTTCGCGCAGCGCGCAGAACGGGACGGGGAACTGCTTGCCGAAGGCAACATCCAAGTCTGCTGCGTCGATGCCGTCAACATGCGGCCGGTGGAACTACCGGCCGACGTCCGCGCCAAACTGGAATCAATTCAGGAATAACCATGCAAGCCACCAACGACATGTCGTTGCTTTCGTTGATTTCGCACGCCAGCGTGCCGGTCCAGCTGATCATGCTGATGCTGCTGGGCATCTCGATCATGTCCTGGACGTACATCTTCGCCAAGCGGCTCGCCATCAAGCGCGCCCACGCCCAGACCCGCCGTTTCGAAGACGACTTCTGGTCCGGCGGCGATCTGTCCATGCTGCAACAGGCCGTGGCCTCGCGCCGCGACGAGCAAGGCGCCCTGGCCCGCATCTTCGATGCCGGCATGACCGAATTCCTGAAGGCCCGCCGCGGCAACGCCGGCAGCGACGCCACCGCCCTGCTGGACGGCCCGCGCCGCGCCATGCGCGCCGCCTACCAGCGCGAAATGGACGCGCTGGAATCGCACCTGAACTTCCTGGCCTCGGCCGGTTCGGTGTCGCCGTACATCGGCCTGCTCGGCACCGTGTGGGGCATCATGCACGCCTTCATCGGCCTGTCGAACATGCAGCAGGCCACGCTGGCCTCGGTGGCCCCCGGTATCGCCGAAGCGCTGATCGCCACCGCCATCGGCCTGTTCGCCGCCATTCCGGCCGTCGTCGCCTACAACCGCTTCACCAACGACATCGACCGCATCTCGATCCGTTTCGACAGCTTCGTCGATGAGTTCCTGAACATTCTGCAACGGCAGGTGCGCTAATGCCCTCGGTAAGCTCGCGCGGCAGGTCCGGCCGCCGCATGAAGGCCGACATCAATGTGGTGCCGTACATCGACGTGATGCTGGTGCTGCTGGTCATCTTCATGGTGACCGCACCCCTTATCACGCCGGGCCTGATCCAGCTGCCCTCGGTGGGCGCGGCATCGGACGTGCCGGTCAAGCCGCTTGAAGTCCAGATTTCGGAAGACGGCAAGATCGCGCTGCGCATGCGCGAGCCCGGCGCCACCCTGCAAGACATCGCCCGCCCCGAACTGGTGGCCCAGGTGCGCTCGCGCATCACCGCCGAAACCCCGGTGGTGATCGCAGCCGACGGCAAGGTGCCCTACGAGACGGTCGTGAAGGTCATGGACGAACTGCGTACCAATGGCATTACCCGCCTGGGCCTGCTGGTGGACCAGTCCGCCGGCGGCAATCAGCCTGCCCCCGCGAAAAAACGCTAACGCGACGCCCTCCGCCGGCCCTGCCGGCTTGCAACGCTCATGACGCCACCCATTATTCGACACCACAGCGGCCCCCCGGCCACGCCGCCCAACAACGACAACCGGATCGCCTTGATCCTGGCGTTGCTGGTGCACGCGCTGCTGCTGGCCGTGTTGATCTTCAACCTGAACTGGCGCACCGAAACCCCGGGCCCCGTGCAAGTGCAACTGTGGGCCGACGGCGTGTCGCCGGACGCGACCCCGCCCAAGCCCCAGCCCGAACCGCCCAAGCCGCAGCCTCAACCCAAGCCGCAGCCCGAGCCGGAGCCCCAAAAGGCACCCGAACCACCGCCCCCGCCGCCCAAGCCGGAACCCCAGGTCCAGCCCAAGACCGAACAAGAGGATCCGGAAATCGCGCTGCAGGAAGCCAAGAAAAAGCGCGAACAGGAAGAGCAGGCCCGCCAGGCCGCCGAGGCCGCCAAGGAAAAGGCGCGCCTGGAAGAAGAGCGCAAGCAGGCTGAACTGAAGGAAAAGAAGCGCCTGGAGCAGGAACGCCAGGCGGCCGAGAAGGCTGCGGCCGACAAGGCTGCCGCGGAAAAGGCCGCGGCTGACAAGGCCGCTGCCGAGAAGAAGGCCAAGGAAGACGCCGCCAAGAAGGCGGCCGCCGAAAAGGCCGCTGCCGACAAGGCGGCTGCTGAAAAGGCGGCCGCGGACAAGGCCGCGGCAGAGAAAGCCGCGGCCGAAAAGGCCGCTGCCGAGAAGAAGGCCAAGGAAGAAGCCGCCAAGAAGGCCGCCGCCGACAAGGCGCTGAAGGACGCCTTCCGTAACGACGCCCTGGGCGCAGCCGGCATCCCGGGCGGCACCGCCGACCGCAACCAGACCGGTGGCGCGGGTGGCCGCGATGCGGGCTACGGCGCCAAGGTGCGCGCTTGCGTGCAGCCGGGCGTGGCCTACCCGACGCCGCCTCGCAGCGGTGCCGATAACCCGACGGCCGAATACCAAGTAAAGTTGAATACCTCAGACGGAAAGGTCACTGCGGTTACGATTACCAGATCTTCGGGTATTCCCGCATTTGACCGCGCAATCGAAAGCGGCATCCGCCGCTGCAACCCGTTCCCGAAACCTTCTAATGGCCGCTACGAACCGAGTATCTACGGTGAGTACAGCATGTACTAATAGACAGGAGATTGCTGATTATGACTCCCGCCCCTAGCCGACGAGCCCCCCAACCCGCCCTGTGGCGACTGTACGGACTCGGACTGCTGCTGCTCGCGCTGGCCTGCCTGATGGCCATGAAGCCCGCCCAGGCGCAGCTTCGTGTCGACATCTCGGGTACCGGCGCCACCCAATATCCGGTCGCCATCGCCGATTTCGCGGTGGATGACACCCATGGCCGCGCCCTGGCTGAAGTGATTCGCGCCGACCTCACCCGCACGGGCCAGTTCCGCCTGATCAGCGCCGCCGGTTCGGGCCTGAACGTCGATTCGCCCATCGCCCACGATGACTGGCGCGGCAAGGGTGCCGACTTCATCGCCTACGGCAGCATCGTGCGTGGCAGCGATGGCCGCTACGACGTGCGCTACCGCCTGGCCGACACGGTCAAGAAGGGTCAGCTGGACGGCGTGGCGTTCTCGGGCACCGAGCAGGAACTGCGCCGCGTGGCCCACCAGATCGCCGACCGCATCTATGAAAAGATCACCGGCGTGCGCGGTGTGTTCTCGACCCGCATCGCCTACGTGCTCAAGCAAGGCCCGACCTACGAACTGCAAGTGGCTGACGCCGACGGGCAGAACCCGCAGGTCGCCCTGCGTTCGCGCGAGCCGATCATTTCGCCGTCCTGGTCGCCCGATGGCGCCAAGCTGGCCTACGTGAGCTTCGAATCCGGCAAACCGGTCGTGTACGTTCACACCCTGGCCACCAGCGCCCGCGTGCCGGTCGCCAACTTCAAGGGCAACAACAGCGCCCCCGGTTGGTCGCCCGATGGCACCCAGCTGGCCGTGGCCCTGACGCGTGACGGTTTGTCGCAAATTTACATCGTTAGTGCGGCCGGCGGCTCGAATATGAAGCGAGTTACGCGTTCTCCCGGGATTGACACCGAGCCGAGCTTTACGCCAGACGGCCGTTCCATTATCTTTACCAGTGACCGCAGCGGCGGGCCGCAGATTTATCAAACCGGCCTGGACGGTGGCGATGCTCGCCGCCTCACGTTTAATGGTGGTTACAACATCTCACCCCGAATTTCCCCCGATGGATCGACGTTGCTGTACGTTGCCAGACGCGACGGCGCGTTCCGGATTGCATCGTTGAACCTGTCCTCCGGCTCGGAGAACTTGTTGACCGATGGTCGTGACGATCAGTCGCCAAGCTTCGCGCCGAACGGCATGCAAGTGCTTTACGCCGCCATCCAAAATGGCCGTAGCGTGCTTGCTGGCGTATCGAGCGATGGCCGCGTACGACAAACGCTTTCGGTACTGAACGGGGAAATACGTGAACCGACTTGGGGCCCATTTACCCGATAACACGTGTGACTCTCTTTGCAAAGGAACTATCATGAAGTCGCGCATTGCCAAAAGCCTAACCATCGCCGCTCTGGCCGCCACCCTGGCAGCTTGCAGCTCCGTCCCTCTCGACGATAAAGCGGGTCAGGGCGGAGGCGCTGGCCAAGGATCGGCCTCTGGCCAGATCCTTGATCCCTTCAACCCCCAAAGCATCCTGGCGCAACAGCGCTCGGTGTACTTTGACTTCGACAGCTACACGGTGTCCGACCAGTACCGCGGCTTGGTGGAAACCCACGCCCGTTACCTGGCTTCGCACCAGCAGCAGAAAATCAAGATCGCAGGCAACACCGACGAACGCGGCGGCGCCGAATACAACCTGGCCCTGGGCCAGCGCCGTGCCGACGCCGTGCGTCGCATGATGACCCTGTTGGGCGTCAGCGACAACCAGATCGAGACCATCAGCTTTGGTAAAGAAAAGCCGAAGGCGACTGGTACGTCGGAAGCCGACTTTGCGGAAAACCGCCGCGCCGATATCGAATATCAGCGTTAAGCTTTTCGTATAGCCAAGTGCCCCACCACGCGTCGGGACGGTCAGCCGGCCGTCCCGACGTTTGTTTTTATACCCGGGAATTTTCATGCGCGATAACGTTCTGTCCCTGCGTCCTTTGATTGCGGCCACCGGCCTGGTGCTTGCGGCCCTGACGGCGCCCGCCCACGCTTTTTCCGATGATGAGGCCCGCAAGGCCATCCTGGATTTGCGCCAGCAAGTACAGCAGCAGAACGAGCAGAGCCAACGCGCCAAGCTCCAATTGGCCGATCAGATTCAAGCCCTGCAGCAGGAAGTTGCCCAGTTGCGCGACCAGCTCGAACTGGTGTCGCGCCAGCAGCCCAGCGCCAACAAGCCGGGCGGTGCCGCAGGCGGCGCCAACCCGCCGGGCGCGACCGCCGGCGATCCGCAGGAGCAAGCGGCCTATGACGGCGCCATCGACCTGTTCCGCAAGGGCCAGTACAAGGAAGCGTCCGAATCGCTGGCTGCCTTCACCGCGCTCTACCCCAACAGCCAGCTGGCCCCCAGCGCCCAGTTCTACCTGGGCAGCAGCCGCTACGCCCTGAAGGACTTCAAGGGCGCGATCGAACAGCTGTACGCCATGGTGCAAAAGGCCCCGGACAACGGCCGCGCGCCCGACGCGCTGCTGGTCATTGCCGGCAGCCAGATCGAAATGAACAACCGCGCCGGCGCCAAGACGACGCTGCAGCGCATCGTCCGCGATTATCCCAACGCACCGGCCGCCAGCACGGCCAAGAGCCGCCTGCAACTGCTGCAGTAATGGCCGACGCCGCATCCGCGGTCGCCGCTTACCGGCATATCCTGCGCCGCCGCGCGGGGCTCATCGCCCTGCTGCTGGCGGCGATTTTCATTGGGCTGCTGCTGGATTTCACCCTGGGGCCCTCGGGCCTGGGCTGGGGCGAGCTGTGGCGCACCCTGACCGCACCGGACGCCGCGGACCCGACGCTGCGGGTCATCGTCTGGGATATCCGGCTGCCTTATGCGCTGATGGCGGCTCTGGTGGGCATGGCACTGGGCCTGGCCGGCGCCGAAATGCAGACCATCCTGAACAACCCGCTGGCCAGCCCGTTCACCCTGGGCGTGTCGTCGGCCGCCGCCTTCGGCGCATCGCTGGCGATCGTACTGGGGCTGGGCCTGCCCGGCATTCCGGACGGCTGGCTGATCGCCGGCAACGCGTTCCTGTTCGCGATGCTGGCCGCCCTGATGCTGGATGTCGTGGCGCGCCGCGGCGGCATGCAGACGTCCGGCGTGGTGCTGTTCGGCATCGCCATGGTGTTTACCTTCAACGCCCTGGTGTCGCTGGTGCAATTCACGGCCAGCGCCGAGGCGCTGCAGAACCTGGTGTTCTGGACCATGGGCAGCCTGGCGCGGTCCAGCTGGACGACGGTGGCCGCGCTGGGACTGGCGTTCGCGCTGGCCTTGCCGCTGGCCATGCGGCAGTCCTGGAAACTGACGGCGCTGCGGTTGGGCGAAGAGCGCGCCGCCAGCTTTGGCGTGGACGTACGCCGGGTGCGCGTCACCGCCCTGGCGCGCGTCAGCCTGCTGTCGGCGCTGGCGGTGGCGTTTGTCGGCACCATCGGCTTCATCGGCCTGATTGCGCCGCACATCGCCCGGCGGCTGGTGGGCGAAGACCACCGCTTTTTCCTGCCGGCCAGCGCCCTGGTGGGCGGGGTCATCCTGTCGCTGGCCTCGGTCGCATCGAAGAACCTGGCGCCGGGCGTGATCGTGCCGGTGGGCATCGTGACCTCGTTGATCGGCATCCCCTTTTTCGTGGCGGTGGTGCTGCGCCGGAGCCTGCCATGACCGCGGCAATGGCACCGCGTGCGGCCTTGGCCATCGGCCACGTCACGGCAGGCTACGGCGCAGCGGACGTGTTGCACGACCTGTCGCTGCCCGAGCTGAAGGCGGGCGAAGTCACCGCCTTGCTGGGGCCGAACGGCAGCGGTAAATCGACGCTGCTCAAGGCCCTGGCGGGCCTGGTGCGGGTGCGCAGCGGCCATGCGAGGCTGGATGGGCTGGACCTGGTGCAGCAGGACTTCGCAACCCGCGCGCGGCACCTGGTGTATCTGCCGCAAAGCCTGCCGGCGGCCGTGCACCTGCGGGTGTTCGAATCGGTGCTGGTGGCGGCCCGCGCCAGCGAAGCCGTAGGACCGCCGGCCAGCCTGCACGACATTGACCGCCTGCTGGAACGGCTGGGCATCGGCCACCTGGCCCTGCACTACCTGGATGCCCTGTCCGGCGGGCAGAAGCAGCTGGTGGGGCTGGCCCAGGCGCTGGTGCGGCGCCCACGGGTGCTGCTGCTGGACGAACCGCTATCGGCGCTGGACCTGAATTACCAGTTCCATGTGATGCGGCTGTTGAAGCAGGAAACCGAAGACCACGGCCTGATCACCGTGATCGTGCTGCACGACTTGAACGTGGCGTTGCAACATGCCGACCGCGCAGTGATGATCCATGGCGGCCGGCTGGTGGCGGCCGGGGCGCCTGCCGCGGTGATCACCCCGGCGGCGTTGGCGACGGTGTACGGGGTGCAAGGCCGGGTCGAGGCCTGCTCACGGGGCCGGTTGCAGGTGTTGATCGACGACCTGGAGGCGCGGCCGCACTGACGCGGCCGGGCCGATGCCTTGGTCAGGCCGCCGTCCCGCCGCAAGCAGGAAGCGATGAACCTGCCCGTGCCACGCCCGGCGCCGTCTCAGGCGCGCTGGGCGACGTCAGCCACGGGCGCCCCCGTCATGGCGGCCAATTGCTGCGGAGTCAGGTTGAACACGGCGTGCGGATGCCCCGCTGCCGCCCACAGGCTGTCGTACTGGAACAGGTCCTGGTCGAGCAGCATGACCGGCTTGACGGCGTGGCCTATGGGGCAGACGCCGCCGATGGCGTAGCCGGTCATTTCGCGCACGAACCTGGCGTCGGCCTTGGCCAGCGCGCCGACCTGTTCCGCGACCTTGGCCTCGTCCACGCGATTGATGCCGCTGGCGATGACCAGCACCGGCGCGTCATCGGCCGCGCGGCGGAAGATGATCGACTTGGCGATCTGCGCGACTTCGCAGCCCAGGCCCGCCGCCGCTTCCGCCGAGGTCTTGCCGGTTTGCGGTAGCACCACCACGGGCTTGTCGTGGCCCAGTTGCTGCAACAGGCGGGCGACGCGCTGGGCGGATTCGGGAAGCTCGGCGGGCGTGGCGGATGACATCTGGCAGACTCCGTTCGAAGGGAATAAATCGGGAAACGAGTGTATCAGCCTAAAATGCGGGCCTGGCTTTCCTACCCGTATCCCATGCGTTCCGAACCCGTCCTGCCCCTGCAAACCGCCGAGATCGGCGGCTACGCCCTGTCCTATACCGAATACGGCGAGGGTGCGCCCCTGGTGCTGGTGCACGGTTCGCTGTCCGACAGCCGCTACTGGAAATCGCAGATGGCGCCGCTGGGACGCTCGTTCCGGGTGCTGGCGGTGTGCCTGCGGCGCTATTGGCCCGAGACCTGGGACGGCGAAGGCGACGGTTTTTCGGTGGCGCAACACGCCGCCGACGTACTGGAATTCATCGACCGCGTGGCGGGCGAACCGGCCCACCTGGTAGGACATTCTCGCGGCGGCCGCGTGGCGCTGGAAGCCGCCCTGACGCGGCCCGATGCACTGCGCAGCCTGACGCTGGCCGACCCCGGCCTGGCATTGCCCGGCGATGACGATGCGCGTGGCGGTTTTCGCCAGCGTGCGCTGGAATTGATCCGCGATGGCGCCATCGAGGAAGGCCTGGCGCTGTTCGTCGATACTGTGACCGGGCCGGACACCTGGCAGCGCATGGTGCCGTGGTTCAAGGACATGGTGCGCGACAACGTCGGCACGCTGTTCGGCCAGGCCCGCGAGACGCCCGCCGCACTGGGCGCCGCCGAAATCGGGTCGATTACGCTGCCCACGCTGCTGATCGGCGGGGCGCTCAGCCCTGCTCCCTACCCCGCCCTGCTCGACATGCTGGAACAATGGCTGCCGCAATCGCGGCGCGTGACCATCGCGGGTTCGTCCCACGGCATGAACCTGGGCAATCCGCGCGCCTTCAACGGCGCCATCGAAGCCTTTCTGCACGGCTAGGCGGGTAGCCGATCAACGGCCTGCGCGCGGCTGCCAGCCCCCAGGCCCGCCCGCGCCGTCAGGGTTCGACCGACGGCGTGTGCTTCAGGCGCTTGAGCACGAAGGTGGAGCGGCTGTGCCGTACGCCGGGCAGCTTGTAGAGCCGTTTGCGCAGGAATTCCTCGTAGCCTTCGGTACCGGCCACGGCCACCTTGATCAGGTAGTCGTATTCGCCGGTGACCAGGAACGCCTCGACCACCTGCGGCAAGCGCGTGATGGCGTCGCCGAAGCGCGCCAGGGTGTCGTCGTCGTGGTGTTCGAGCGTGACTTCGATCATGACCGTGTCCGGCAGGCCCAGCGCCTTCTGGTTCAAGAGCGCGGCATACCCTTCGATGACACCGGCGTCCTCCAGGGCCTTGACCCGGTTCCAGCATGGCGTGGGCGACAGACCGACCTGCTCGGCCAGCTTGAGGTTGGTGAGCCGCCCGTCTGTGCGCAGCGCGCGCAGGATCTTGCGGTCGGTTTCGTCGATTTTCGGGGCGGTGGACACGGCGGCGGATCCGTAAAAGAGAATTTCCCTGCAAAAGTGGATTTTAGGGGATAACCCTTTTCCTTTTTCACGCAATACGGCGGGAATCAGGAAACCTATTTTCCCGGCCTGGCCGTAGACTTTCCAGCAAGACGGGCACCACCCCGCCCGTCGTATCCAGCGTGAAGCGCCGCGGCACAACCCGGCCCCCGCGCCGGGCGTCCACCGCAGCATGCCGCGCGTCGATCCGCGCGGCGGAAAATCATGTCTCATGCAGCAGCAGTACCCGCAAGAACCGGCCTGGGCCTGTCCGGCACCGCCATGCTCCTGGCCGCGCCGGCGCTATTCGCCTCGAATATGGTGGCCGCCCGCTGGGCCCACGACGCCGCCCTTCCCCCTGTTTTCCTGGCCTTCGGCCGCTGGCTGATCGCCCTGTTGATCCTGCTGCCGCTGGCCGCGCCGGCCCTGCTGCGGCATCGCCAGGCGCTCTGGCGCGGCTTGCCCGCGTTGCTGCCGCTGGCGGTGCTGGGCATGGGCGTGGCCGTGGCGCCGCAATACATCGGCGCCCAGTCCACCAGCGCCACCAACATCGCCCTGATCTTTTCGTGCAGCCCGATCCTGGTGGCGCTGCTGGAAGCGCTGCTGTGGCGCAAGCCGCTGCCGCCGCTGCGCGCGGCCGGCCTGGCGCTGGCGCTGGGCGGCGTGCTGGTCGTATTGACACGCGGCGACGCCCACGCCTTGGCGCGGCTGGCGTTCGGCCAGGGCGACCTGTGGGTGCTGCTGGCGGCCACCGGCTGGGCGTTCTACACCGTGCTGCAAAAACGCCTGACGCTGCCTGCGGTACCGGACAGCGCGCGCCTGGCGACGATGATGCTGGGCGGGGTGATTGCCTTGGCGCCCTTTGCCGGTATCGAAGCCGCGACCGGGGCGACGCCGCCCTGGACCGATCCGCGCCTGGCGGCGGTGCTGCTGTTTCTGGCGGTGGTGCCCAGCCTGGGCGCGTACTACGTCTACGGCCGGCTGATCAGCCGGGCCGGGCCGGCGACGGCGGGCTTGTCGATGTTCCTGGTGCCGGTGTATGCCGCGCTGCTGGCCTGGCCGCTGCTGGGCGAGGCGCCGCAACTGTTCCACGCCTACGGCTTCGTGATGATCCTGCTGGGGGTGAAGCTGGCGTCGGCGCGGCTGCGGACCCGCGCGGCGGCGGCCGCCGCGCCCGCGTGAGGCCGGGGCTGTCGACCGCGGGTTGACCACCGCCGACAACTCCCGAAGGATTGCAGCCGTCGGCAGAGACCCTCCTGCCGACAGCCGCCCGCCGAAGATCAGCGGCCCGTGCCTTGCGCGGCGATGACTTCCTGCGCCACGTTGCGAGGCGCTTCGGCGTAGTGCTTGAACTCCATCGTGTAGGTGGCGCGGCCCTGCGTCAGGGAACGCAGCGAGGTCGAATAGCCGAACATCTCGGCCAGCGGCACTTCGGCGCGCACCACTTTGCCGCCGCCCCCGGCGATGTCTTCCATGCCTTGCACCATGCCGCGGCGCGACGACAGGTCACCCATGACGTTGCCGGTGAAGTCTTCGGGCGTTTCGACCTCGACCTGCATCATGGGTTCGAGCAGCACCGGGTCGGCCCGGCGCATGCCGTCCTTGAAGGCCATCGAACCCGCCATCTTGAAGGCGTTTTCGTTGGAGTCGACATCGTGGTACGACCCGAAGAACAGGGTCACCTTGACGTCCACCACCGGGTAGCCGGCCAGCACGCCGGCGTTCAGGGTTTCGCGGATGCCCTTGTCCACCGCGGGGATGAACTCGCGCGGCACCACGCCGCCCTTGATGGCGTCGACGAATTCATAGCCCTTGCCCGGCTCTTGCGGTTCGAGCTTGAGCACGACGTGGCCATACTGGCCCCGGCCGCCCGACTGCTTGACGAACTTGCCTTCGACTTCGTCGCAGGTCTTGCGGATGGTTTCGCGGTAGGCCACCTGGGGCTTGCCCACGGTGGCTTCCACGCCGAATTCGCGCTTCATGCGATCGACCAGGATTTCCAGGTGCAATTCGCCCATGCCTGAAATGATGGTCTGGCCGGATTCTTCATCGGTGCGCACGCGGAACGAGGGATCTTCCTGCGCCAGTCGGCCCAGGGCGATACCCATTTTTTCCTGGTCGGCCTTGGTCTTGGGTTCGACTGCCTGCGAAATGACCGGCTCGGGGAAGACCATGCGTTCGAGCACGATGACGTGCGCGGGATCGGACAGCGTGTCGCCCGTGGTGACGTCCTTGACGCCCACGGCCGCGGCGATGTCGCCCGCGTAGACTTCGGTGATCTCGCGCCGTTCGTTGGCGTGCATCTGCAGGATGCGGCCCAGCCGCTCTTTCTTGCCCTTGACCGGGTTGTAGACCGAGTCGCCGGACTTGACCACCCCCGAATACACCCGAAAGAAGACCAACTGGCCGACGAAGGGGTCGGTCATGATCTTGAAGGCCAGCGCCGAGAAGGGTTCCTTGTCGGTGGGATGGCGTTCGATTTCGTGGTCGCGTTCGTCGTGGCCCTTGATGGCGGGCACGTCGACCGGCGACGGCAGGTAGTCGATCACGGCGTCGAGCATGGCCTGCACGCCCTTGTTCTTGAACGCGCTGCCACACAACATGGGGACGATTTCGTTGGCGACCGTGCGCTGGCGCAGGCCCTGCTTGATCTCGGCTTCGGTGAGGGGTTCGCCGCCCAGGTACTTTTCGAGCAGCGTCTCGTTGGCCTCGGCGGCTTTCTCGACCATCTTGTCGTGCCATTCCTGGGCCTGCGCCTGCAGCGCGGGCGGAATGTCGCGGTATTCGAAGCGCACGCCCTGGCTGGCGTCGTCCCAGATGATGGCTTTCATCTTGACCAGGTCGATGACGCCTTCGAAGCCGTCTTCGGCGCCCACCGGCAGTTGCACCGGCACGGCATCGCCCTTCAGGCGTTCGGCGATCTGCCGCTGCACGCGCAGGAAGTCGGCACCGACGCGGTCCATCTTGTTGACGAATGCCAGGCGCGGCACGCGGTACTTGTTGGCCTGGCGCCAGACGGTTTCGGATTGCGGCTGCACGCCGCCCACGGCGTCGTAGACCATCACGGCGCCGTCCAGCACGCGCATGGAGCGTTCGACCTCGATGGTGAAGTCGACGTGGCCCGGCGTATCGATGATGTTGATGCGGTGTTCGGGATAGTTGCCGGCCATGCCTTTCCAGAAGGCGGTGGTGGCGGCGGAGGTGATGGTGATGCCGCGTTCCTGCTCTTGTTCCATCCAGTCCATCACGGCGGCGCCGTTGTGCACCTCGCCGATCTTGTGGGTGATACCGGTATAGAAGAGGATGCGCTCGGTGGTCGTCGTCTTGCCCGCGTCGATATGGGCGCTGATGCCGATATTCCGGTATAGCTCGATAGGCGTCTTGCGAGTCATGGCCTCGTTCCTTGCAGTAATCACCAGGAATGGACGGCAGGGTCCGACCGGACGCTGCCGCGGCGGGCGCCATGCCGCGTGAGAGGTGTGCTCGGGATATTGCGAAACCGCGCCCGCACTTATCCGTAAATATTACGCGCCGCGCGCGCGTTTACAAGCTTTAGCCATAAGCGCCATAGGGGCTGGCGCAGATGGCGGCCCGGACATGAAAAAAGCCCCTCGGAAGACGAGGGGCTTGCGGGTGCGCCGACCAGGGTTTCGGCCTGGCGACGCCGGGCGGCCTGACAGCCGCCTGACGCGGTCGGCGATTACTTCTTTTCTTCCTTGACGCGGTAGACCAGCACGGCGGTGCTGGCCAGCGACAGCACTTTGGCCGTGACGCTGCCCAGCAGCAGGCGCGACAGGCCGCTGCGGCCGTGGCTGCCGATGAAGATCAGGTCGCAACCGGCGTCGGCGGCGGCCTGGACAATGCCGTCTGCCACGTTGAAGTTGGACACGGCGCGCGCCTCGGCCTTCACGCCGCCGGTGTCGGCGCGGTCGGTGATCTGCTTGAGGTACTTGTCGGCCTGTTCGGCGGAGGCCTTTTCGTAGTCTTCGTCGGTAATGGCGTAGGCGGCGGCCATGCCGTCAAAACCGATGGTGGCGGCGAAAGGCTGCGTCACGTAGAGCGCGACGACGTCGGCGCCCACGGAACGTGCGAAGGAAATGCCAGCGTTGGCGGCTTGGGCCGACAGCGGCGAGCCGTCGGTGGGAATCAGGATCTTCTTGAACATCTTGCCTGCTCCTGTTTGAGAGGAAGTTCAATGCTACCGGAAACCCGCCAGGTTCACATCAAGCGAACCTGGGGCGCTTGATGCGCGTCAACCCAGCTGCTGGGCAGCGGCGAACAGGTTGGTGCAGCGGGTGCCGGTGCGGCAGTACGCCAGCACCGGACCCGGCAGGGTGCGCAGCAGTTCGGCGAAACGCACCACGTCGGCGGCGGTCATGGCGCTGCCCACCACGGGCTGGTATTCGATTTTCAGGCCGGCGGCGACGGCGGCCTTGGAGACGTCGGCCGCGGTGGGCTGGTCGGGGCCGCCTTCGAAGTCGGGACGGTTGATGATGACGCTTTTATAGCCGGCAGCGGCCACGTCGGCCATGTCGTCGGGACCCAGTTGCGGGGCGACGGCGAAGTTCTCGGTAAGGGGCTTGATGGGTGCGGACATGGCGATTCCTTGATGGGGACAGCTGAATATTATTGATTGTAGGGGCGGTTTCAGGCGAACAGTTTTTCCAGCACCGTCCAGACGCCGCGATCGTCGGCCATCGACACGGAAAAGCGCAGCATGGTGGACGGCGCCTGGGACGGCGAAAACAGCGTGCCCGGGGCCAGCAGCATGCCGCGGTCGGCGGCGGCGCGGGCCAGCACCTCGCTGTCACGGCCGCAATCGGCCCAGACGAACATGCCGGCGTGCGGCTCGTGCGGAATCGTCAGGCCCAGTTTCAGCAGCCCCTTGATGCAGCGCTGGCGCGCCTCGTCGACCCGCAGGCGGACGCGCTCGATGTGGCGCCGGTACTGCCCTTCCATCAGCACCCGGTGCACCACCCGTTCGCCCAGTTCGGGCGAGGTCAGCCCCGCCAGCATTTTCAGGTCGGCCAGTTTCTGCAGGATGTCGGGGTTGGCGGCCACGTAGCCGACCCGCAGGCTGGCGGCCAGCATCTTGGAATAGCCGCTGACCAGGATGACGCGGTTGAGCCGATCCAGTACGGCCAGTTTCATGGCACGGCCGGGGTGCAGGTCGCCGTAGGTGTCGTCTTCGACCACCATGAAATCGTGGCGCTCGGCGATGCGCAGGATGTCGTAGGCGACACCGGCCGACAGCGTATGGCCGGTTGGGTTGTGGACGGCGCTGTTGATGATGAACAGCTTGGGCTTGTGCTGCGCCGCCAGTTGTTCGAGCAGCGCGATGTCCGGGCCGTCGGGGCCGCGCGGCACGCCGATCAGGCGGGCGCCGAAGGCGGCCAGGCGCCCGAAGATGACGAACCAGGCGGGGTCCTCGACCAACACGACATCGCCGGGCTGCACCAGGTGGCGGGCGATCAGGTCCAGGCCATGGGTGACGCCGTTGGTGGTCAACAGGTTGTGTTCGGGGTGGGCCGGCACCCCTTCGCTCTGCAACGAGGCGGCAACCTGCTGGCGCAGCGGCGCGAAGCCCTGGGGATGCCCGTAGGACACCAGTTGGCCACGCACCGACCGGCCCACGGCGCGCACGGCGCCGGCGACCATGTCGGGGTCGAGCCATTCGGCAGGCAGCAGGCCGGCGCCGCCCGGCATGCCGGGGCCTCCGCCCTCGCGAAACATGCTGCGCAGCAGCCAGGCCACATCAATGCGCACCGGCGGGGCAAACGGGGGGAGCGCGGGCGCTGCCGCGGCGGCCAGCGGGCCGCTGCGGGCGCGCACGAAAAAGCCCGCACCGCGGCGCGACTGCACCAGCCCGCGCGCCACCAGCCGGTCGTAGGCTTCCACCACCGTGAAGCGGCTGACGCCGGACTGCTCGGCCATCTTGCGGATGGACGGCAGGCGGGTGCCCGGCCGCAGGCCCTGTTCGTCGATGCGGCGGGCCAGGCCGTCGGCCAATTGCGCCACCAGGGTGGCATCGGCCTGGCGCACGGGCTGCCAGGGCAAGGAGGGGGAAGCAACTGTCATGGGGATTTCACCAGGCCAGTGGTTAAAGTGATATGCCAAAGTGTACCGGTACTGTACCGATAACTATGCGTAGAGTGACAGCAATGCCCCAGACCCGCAAGTGGCGACCATGGGGCCCTGTTTTCTGGATGTTCCCCATGCGCCGATCCGTGCTGTACCCCTCGCCCCAGGCCGCCCCCGCTGCGTCGCAGGCGTCGCCCTGGGAAGGCTATGGCTATGGCTTGCTGGGCGTACTGATCTTTTCGCTGACCCTGCCGATGACCCGCGTGGCGGTGTCCGAACTGCCGCCGTTGCTGGTGGGCCTGGGACGCGCCCTGCTGGCCGCCGTACCGGCGCTGGCCCTGCTCTGGATCACCCGCAGCCGCCGGCCCGACCGCCGTGAATGGCCTGGCGTGATCCTGGCGGCGGTGGGCATCGTGGTGGGCTGGCCCCTGGCGTCGACATTGGCGATGCAGAGCGTATCGTCGTCGCACGGCGCGGTGTTCAATGGCCTGTTGCCGCTGTCGACCGCAGCGTTCGCCGCCTGGCGCAGTGGCGAACGGCCATCGCCATCGTTCTGGGCCTGGGCGATGGTGGGCGCCGCGCTCGTGTGCTCGTTCGCCCTGCGCCAGGGACACGGCACGTTGGCCGTCGGCGACTTCTGGCTGTTGCTGGCCGTGGTGCTGGGCGGGATGGGCTACGCCGAAGGCGCCCGCGCCGCGCGCACCCTGGGCGGCTGGCGCACCATCTGCTGGGCGCTCGCCATCAGCGCGCCGGTGATCGCGGTACCGGTGGGCTGGATGGCCTCGCAGCAGGCCGCCTGGCCCGGCGCGAACGTCGTTTCGGCCTGCGCTTACCTGGCGTTCGGGTCGATGTTCGTGGGTTTTTTTGCCTGGTACCGCGGCCTGGCCGCGGGCGGCATCGCCCGAGTCGGCCAGATCCAGCTGCTGCAACCGTTCCTGACGGTGCTGGCCGCGGCCCTGTTTTTTGGTGAGTCGGTGGACCTGGCGACGTTCCTGTTTGCCGCCGCCGTCATCGTGGTCATCGCCGGCGGACGCCGCGCGATCGTTGGAGTCAAGAAATGACGCTGTTCCCCGCCAATCTGGCCGAAGTGCCGCTTGCCTCGTTGTCGTTGCTGGGCCCCCTGGCATTGTTCGCCCTGGTCAGCTCGATCACGCCCGGCCCGAACAACGTGATGCTGGCTTCGTCGGGCCTGAATTTCGGCTTTCGCCGCAGCATGCCGCACCTGCTGGGCGTGAACCTGGGCTTTACCTTGATGATTTTCCTGGTGGGCATCGGCCTGGGCTCGGTGTTCCAACAGGTGCCCGTGCTGTACACCGTGCTGAAGTACGTGGGCGCCGCCTACCTGCTGTACCTGGCCTGGAAGATCGCCAATTCGGGCGGCATGGAAGAAGGCGAGGCCCGCGCCAAGCCGCTGACCTTCCTGCAGGCGGCGGCGTTCCAGTGGGTCAATCCCAAGGCCTGGGTGATGGCGGTGGGCGTGGTGGCGACCTACACGCCGCAAGCCGGCTTCTTTGCCAACCTGGTCATCGCCACGGTGGTATGCGGCATCGTCAACCTGCCCAGCATCGGCATCTGGGTCACGTTCGGCACGGCGCTGCGCCGCGTGCTGCACAAGCCCTGGGCGATCCGCGCGTTCAACATCGGCATGGCGCTGCTGCTGGTGGCGTCGTTGTACCCGGTCGTGCTGGAAGCGCTGCACTGACGCCGCGTCCTCTAGGCCAGCAAGCCCGCCACCACGGCCGGCGTGACCAGCACGTTGAACAGGCCGGCCATCACCATCACCAGCCCTGCCACGGCGCCCTCTTCGGCCGCCAGTTCGCGAGCCTTGGCGGTGCCGGCACCATGGGCACCCATGCCGAACAGCGCGCCACGTGCCAGGGCCGAACGTAGCGGCAACCAGCCGCGCATCAGTTGGCCGATGGCCGCGCCGAACACCCCCGTGACGATCACGAATACCGCAGTCAGGTCGGGCACGCCGCCGACGTGGGACGACACCGCGATGGCGAACGGCGTGGCCACCGACCGCGGCAGCAGGCTCAGGCGCAGGTCGGGCGGCAAATCAAGCAGGCTGCCCAGCAGCCAGGCGCTGGCGCCCGCGATACTGCTGCCCACTGCCACGCCGGCCACCAGCACCGGCCAGTAACGGCGGATCAGCGCGCGTTGCTCGTACAGCGGCAGCGCGAAGGCGACGATGACCGGACCCAGCATCATCATCAGCCAATGCGAGCCGGACATGTAGTCGCGATAGGTGGTGTGCAAGACCAGGGCCAGGAGCAGCAGCAGGGCCGGCGCCACCACCAGCGTGGACGTCCACCAGTAGGCATAGCGGCGGTAGAACCGCCGCGCGCAGACGTAGGCCAGCACGGTCGCCAGCGGCCAGAACAGCAGATTGAAATCAGCCTGCATGGCGGTTCATCCAGCGGTAGCAGAGATCGATCGTGAGCGCGGTGCCGGCCATGACCAGCGCGGTGCCCACCAGGATGATGACCAACAGCTTCAGGCCGAGCACGCCCAGGAATTCGCGGTGATCCAGCAACGACATCACCGCCGGCACGAAGAACAGCAGCATCTCACCCAGCAGCCAGTTGGCGCCGCGATGCACATTGCGCACGCGCAACAGGCCGCTGGCCAGCAGCGCCAGCACCAGCGCCATGCCGATGACGCCGCCCGGCACCGGCAGGCCGGCGGCGTTGGCCAGCGCCTGCCCCAGCAGCGAAAACAGGATGAGCAGGCTGATCTGCAGCACGCGGCTGCGGCGCAGCAGGCTGCGCAAACGGACGGGGGTGCGGGCAGGAAACAAGAGCAGGGGTGACATAGGGGCAGTTCCAGCGGATGGGAACGTTTTACGCCGGTGCGGGCCATAGATAAAATGAATTTGTTGAATTCACATTATTCGAAATAGGCATAGCCATGGATCTGCGTACCCTGCGCGCGCTGGTGGAAGTGGTTCGCCAAGGCGGTTTTTCCCAGGCGGCCAAGACGGTGTTCGCGACCCAGCCCACGGTCAGCAAGGCCGTGCGGCAGCTGGAAGACGAAGTCGGCATGCCTTTGCTGGACCGCCAGGCCCAGCCGCCGCGGCTGACCGAGGCCGGCGACATCGTCTATCGCCGCGCCGTGAAAATGTTGGCCGAACGCGACGACCTGTACGCCGAACTGGATGAACTGCGCGGCCTGACGCGCGGTGTGCTGCGCCTGGGCCTGCCGCCGCTGGGCAGCAATGCGCTGTTCGCGCCCATGTTCGCGCGCTTTCGCAGCCGTTATCCGCGCATCGAGATCAGCCTGCTGGAACACGGCGGCCACCGGCTGGAAGAGATGGTCATGGCCGGCGACATCGAACTGGCCGCCTCGCTGCGGCCGGAATCGGCCAATTTCGAATGGCAGCCGGTGGCGCGCGAACCGCTGATCGCGCTGCTGCCCGCCGACCACCCCTGCGCCGGCGCAGCGTCCGTGGGCCTGGCCGATCTGCGCGATTCGCCTTTCATTCTGTTCGAAAGCGGTTTCGCGCTGAACCGCATCATCCAGGACGCCTGCCTGCGGGCGGGCTTTGCGCCCGCCGTCGCGGCCCGCAGCGGCCAGATCGATTTCATCGTGGCGCTGGTGACGGCGGGACTGGGCGTGGCCTTCCTGCCACGCATCAAGGCCGACGAGGAACGCTGCGCGGGCGTGGCGCAGGTGCCGCTGCGCGATGCCCGGACGGAATGGGAAATGGGCCTGGTGTGGCGCCGGGGCGGCTACCTGTCGCAAGCGGCGCAGGCCTGGCTGGCGCTGGCCCGCGAGATGCATCCGGATACGGCTTGATGCGATCGGCTGCCGGGCAGCGTTGTATGCTGCCGGCGGAACCGCGCCCGTCCGCGCGGGTCATATTTCCCATGCCCGCCCTGCCCCGATTCACTTTCCGCCGCCTGTTCGGCGCCGCCCTGCTGACCGCCGCCGGCGTGGTTGGCTGCTCGCAGCTGGATTCCTGGCAGCGCCAGACCATCTTTTCGCCGCAATCCGAGCCCCAGACCTGGTGGCGGGAACCCGCCGCAGGCACCCAGGTGTACGACCTGGCGCTGGCCAACGGCGACAAGGTGCGCGCCTGGTACTGGCAAAGCCCGCAGGCCAATGCCCCCACCGTGCTGTACCTGCACGGCGCGCGCTGGAACCTCAATGGCAGCGCCTTTCGCATCGACGGCTGGACCCGCATGGGCTATTCGGTGCTGGCGATCGACTACCGCGGCTTCGGGGCGTCCACGCCGCGCCTGCCGTCCGAGGCCAGCGCGCTGGAAGACGCCATGGCCGGGCTGAAGGAACTGGCGCGGCTGCAGCCGGACGCGTCCCGCCGCTTCGTCTACGGGCACAGCCTGGGCGGGGCCATCGCCATCGACCTGGCCGCGCGGCCCGAACAACCCGACTTCGCCGGGCTGATCGTCGAAGCCAGCTTCACCAGCATCGGCGCGATGCTGGCGACCATGAAGTGGGGCCGCGTGCCGGGGGCCGGCTTGCTCGTCACCCAGCCGTTCGCGTCGGTCGACAAGCTGGGCGACATGCACACGCCCATGCTGTTCCTGCACGGCACCGCCGACCGCGTGGTGCCGCACACCATGAGCGACGAACTCTACGCCGCCGCCCGCAACGTATCGCCGGACCTGAAGCGGCTGGTCAAGATCGAAGGCGCCACCCACTCGGGCGCCTTCCGCAGCGGCGCCCAGTACGAGAAGGCCGTGAAGACCTTCATGCAGGACGCCAGCCGGGCGTTCCAGCGCAAGTCGGGCTGACTGGCCCGCCCTGCGGTTGGCAGGCGCCGCCCTGCCGCCGCGTTCCCTTCTATCACCTGCCCCGGGGAAAACCCGCTCTCGGGAAAGTCCCAAATCAAAATATCTTCTAAATATATTTAACCGATATTAGACTTTCTCCTGCCCGCCGCTCCCCCCTCGCGGCGCCGGCCTTACGAGGAGAACCAAGTTGAGTAACGTGCGTTGGCAGGGCGTCTTTCCTGCCGTAACCAGTAAGTTCCATGCCGACGAAACCCTCGACTTCGAAGCCATGCGCAAGCATTTCGGCTTCCTGATCGACAACGGCGTACATGGCCTTGTCACCTGCGGTTCGCTGGGCGAAGCCAGCACCCTGACGCTGGAAGAAAAGCTGGCCGTGACGCGTTGCGCCGTGGATGTCAGCGCCGGCCGCATTCCGGTGCTGGCCAATGTGTCCGAAACCAGCACCCGCGAAGCGCTGCGCTTCATCAAGGAAGCCGTGGCGCTGGGCGTGGACGGCTTCATGCTGATGCCGTCGCTGATCTACGTGGCCGATTCACGCGAGGCGATGCAGAGCATCCGCACGATGGCCGAAGCCGCCGCCAAGCCTTGCATGATCTACAACAACCCGGTGGCCTACCGGGTGGACCTGAAGCCGGAACACATGGCCGAGCTGGCCGATTGCAAGTGGCTGGTGGCCATCAAGGAAAGCAGCGACGACATCCGCCGCGTGACCGACCTGCGCAATGCGCTGGGCGACCGCTACCAGTTGTTCATCGGCGTGGACGACCTGTCGTTCGAAGCCCTGGCGCTGGGCGCGGACGGCCTGCTGGCCGGGCTGGTGACCGCCTTCCCGCGCGAAACCGTGGCGCTGTATGACCTGATGAAGGCCGGCAAATGGCAGGAAGCGCTGGCGCTGTATCAATGGTTCACGCCGCTCCTGCACCTGGATGTGTCGACCAAGCTGGTGCAGAACATCAAGCTGGCCGAAACGCTGGCCGGCGTGGGCAACGAGCACGTACGCCGCCCGCGCCTGCCGCTCGTGGGCGCCGAACGCGAACGCTGCACCGCCATCATCGAGGCGCAGCTGGCCAAGCGGCCGCGCCAATACCAGTCGAAGTAAGCCACCCAGCCCCGGATCAAGGATAGGCGTGGCCCCCAAAGGCCGCGCCATCCTCCCGCAGCCTCTCGGACACCATGCAAAGCGACATCATCCTTCAGACCCGGGGCCTGACCAAGGAATTCCGCGGTTTCGTGGCGGTCAACGACGTCAACCTGAGCGTCAGGCGCGGGGCGATCCATGCGTTGATCGGACCCAACGGCGCGGGCAAGACCACGGTCTTCAACCTGCTCACCAAGTTCCACATTCCCACGCGCGGCCAGATCGTCTACGACGGCGTGGACATCACCGCCGAACGGCCGGCGCAGACCGCGCGCCGCGGCATCGTGCGTTCGTTCCAGATTTCCGCCGTGTTCCCGCAACTGTCGGTGCGCGAGAACGTGCGCGTGGCGCTGCAACGCAAGCTGGGCGTGGACTACTGCTTCTGGCGCTCGGAAAGCACGCTGGAACGGCTGCACCAGCGCGTGGACGAATTGCTGGACCAGGTGGGCCTGCGCGGCCAGCTGGACGTGGCGGCCGGCGACCTGCCCTACGGCCGCAAGCGCACGCTGGAAATCGCCACCACCCTGGCGCTGGAGCCCGAGCTGCTGTTGCTGGACGAACCCACGCAGGGCATGGGCCACGAAGACGTGGACCGGGTCAAGCATCTGATCAAGCAGGTGTCTGCGGGCCGCAGCATCCTGATGGTGGAACACAACATGAAGGTGGTGGCCGATATCTGCGATGCCATCACCGTTTTGCAGCGTGGCGAAATCCTGGCCGAAGGGCCGTATGCCGAGGTCGCGGCCAACCCGGCGGTGCGCGAAGCGTACATGGGAGCGGAAGATGAATGAGACCCTGGCGATCGACACTCCCGTGCAGCGCGACACGACCTCGCAGGCCATGCTGGAAATCCGCGACCTGCACGCCTGGTACGGCGAATCGCACATCCTGCACGGCATCGACCTGGACGTCAGGGCCGGCGAATGCGTGACGCTGCTGGGCCGCAACGGCGCCGGCCGCAGTTCGACCCTGAAATCGGTACTGGGCCTGGTCGGACGGCGCAGCGGCTCGATCAAGGTGATGGGCCAGGAAACCATCGCCCTGCCGCCGCACAAGATCGCCCGCAAGGGCATCGGCTACTGCCCGGAAGAACGCGGCATCTATGCATCGCTGACCGCCGAGGAAAACCTGATGCTGCTGCCCTCGGTGGGGCCCGGCGGCATGTCGATCGATGAGATCTACGCCATGTTTCCCAACCTGAAAGAGCGTGCCCACAGCCCCGGCACGCGGCTTTCCGGCGGCGAGCAGCAGATGCTGGCGATGGCGCGCATCCTGCGCACCGGCGCGCGCCTGCTGCTGCTCGATGAAATCACCGAGGGCCTGGCCCCGGTGATCGTGCAGGCCTTGGGCCGGGTGATCCGGCAATTGAAAGAGCGCGGCTACACCACCGTGCTGGTCGAGCAGAACTTTCGCTTCGCCCAGCACCTGGCCGACCGCCACTACGTCATCGAGCACGGCCAGGTGGCCGCCGTGATCGACCGGGCCGACGTGCAGCAGTCGCAAGACCGGCTGAACGCGCTGCTCGGCATCTGACAGTTCGCGCAGTTCCCCGTCGTTGCAGTGGCCCCTGGTTTTCCGACCGCAGTTCCCCCCATTCCTATCCGGAGCGTAGTCAGATGAAATTGAATCGAATCGCAGCAGCGTTGTGCACCCTTGGCCTGGCAGGCATAGCCCACGCCCAGGGCGGCATCAGCGACGACGTCGTCAAGGTCGGCGTGCTGACCGACCTGTCGGGCGTGTATTCCGACCTGGCCGGCAACGGCTCCGTGATCGCGGCCCGCATGGCGGCCGAGGAAATGGGCAACAAGGTGCTGGGCAAGCCGGTGGAAGTGGTGGCCGCCGACCACCAGAACAAGCCCGATGTCGCCGCCAACCTGGCGCGCGAATGGTTCGACCAGGGCAAGGTCGACATGATCACCGACTTTCCCACCGCGTCGACCGCGCTGGCCGTGATGGAAATCGCCCGGCAGAAGAACCGCGTGACGATGCCGTCGGCCGGCCTGTCCACCGCCATCCTGGGCGAGAAGTGCTCGCCCCTGAATGCGCAATGGACCACCAACACCTACGCCCTGGCGGCCGGCACGGCGCGCGCGCTGGTCAAGGAAGGCAAGAAGACCTGGTACTTCATCACCGCCGACTACACCTTCGGCCACTCGCTGGAAAAGGACGCCACCGAGGTCATCCAGGAAAACGGCGGCAGCGTGGTCGGTGTATCGCGCCACCCCTTCCCCGGCAACGACTTCTCGTCGTTCCTGCTGAAGGCGCAGGCGTCCAAGGCCGATGTGATCGCGCTGGCCAACGCCGGCAACGACACGGTCAACGCGGTCAAGCAGGCCAACGAATTCGGCATCACCAAGAAGCAGATCGTGGCGCCGCTATTGACGTATATCTCGGACGTGCACAGCATGGGCCTGGCCAAGGCGCAGGGCATGTACCTGACCGAGGCCTTCTACTGGGACTTCGACGACGCCTCGCGCGCCTGGGCCCGCAAGTTCTTCGACAAGGCCAAGAAGATGCCGACCGCTTCGCAGGCGGGCGTGTATTCGGCCACGCTGTCGTACCTGAAGGCCGTCGAGGCGGCCGGCACCGACGACGCCCCGACCGTGATGGCCAAGCTGCGCGAGATGACCATCAATGACGCCGTGATCCGCAACGGCAAGCTGCGCGCCGACGGCGCGCTGGTGCACGACATGCTGCTGTTGCAGGTAAAGGCGCCCGCCGAGTCCAAGGCATCGTGGGACTACTACCACGTGAAATCGGTGCTCAAGGGCGAAGAGGTGTTTCCCAAGCCCCAGGCCGCCTGCCCGTTGAACAAGTCGTAAAGCGTGGCCGGCGCCGGGCGGTCACGCC
>NZ_JCBANA010000054.1:0-47404 GCF_059760725.1 Achromobacter sp. 1014246743 | reverse complement strand
CGCGCCGGCCGGGCCGGGGCCTGCTGGCCCCGGTGTTACGCCAGGCGCCCCCGAGCGCCTGGTTGCTGGCAAGTTGTCGTGCTTGTTATTTCTTGAAGACAGGCTTGCCCAGCGCGAGGTTGCTCGGGGCGATGGTGACCAGCTTGCCGTCCTGCCACTGCATCACGTAGAACGTGGACGCATTGTTCTGGCCGTCTTCGCCGAAGTCGAAGGCCCAGCCGTTGGCGGTCTGGCCGGCGGGCTTCTTGTAGGCCAGCACGGCGGCGCGAATCTTGTCCTTGTCGGTGGACTTGGCCGCGGCGATGGCTTCGAAGAAGGCCTTGGCGCCGACGTAGTTGGTCAGGCTGTGGCCGGATTGCGGATCGCTCTTGTAGGTGGACTTGTAGGCTTCCAGGAACTTGTCCAGGCCGGGCGCGCCGGCCGGGTTGATGGACGATTGCGGGAAGTCCAGGTCGAACACGCCGTTCATGTCGGCGCCCACGGCCTTGGCGGTGTCGGCCAGCGAATAGCCGCCACCCGCGCCGATCACGACCTTGGGCTTGAAGCCCGCGGCGCGCGCCTGGCTGAAGAACAGGATGGCGTCGTTCTGGTAGGCCGTTTGCAGCACGACGTCGACCTTGGCGCCCTTCAGCCGCAGGATCAGCGACGACAGGTCGACCGTCTTGGCGGAGTAGGGCAGCACCTCGGCCACGGTGTAGCCGAGTTCCTGGGCGCGCTTTTTCTCGGTGGCGGCCACGTCGGTGCCGTAGGGCCCGTCTTCGTGGATGATGCCGATCTTGATGTCCTTGGGGTTCAGGCCCATGCCGGGCGCGATGGTGTCGTGCAGCGCATTGACCACCGAGACGCCGTACAGCGCGGTGTTGGGGTTGCTGCGGAACAGGTACTTGTAGCCGCGCGTGGTGATCTTGTGGGCGGTAGCGCCCAGTTCGAAGTAGGGCACGCCGGCCAGTTCGGTGACGGGCGAGGCCGCATACGAGATGCCCGACGCGTAGCTGCCGAACACGCCGACCACGTTGGACGAGATCAGGCGCTTGGTTTCGGAGACGGCCTGGGTGGGGTCGACGGCGTCGGCCTTGATGATCTGGATCTTTTCGCCGTTGATCCCGCCGGCGGCATTGATTTCATTGACGGCCAGTTCCAGGCCGCGGTAGCTCTCCTGGCCCAGCAGCGCCAGGGCGCCGCTGAACGGGAAGAGGGCGCCTACTTTCATGTCGGCCGCTGCGGTGCCGCTGACCATGACGCCGCACAGGCCCAGCGCGATGGCGAATTTATTGAACTTGAACACTGTCTACGCTCCTTTGTTGGTATGGGATGCGGACTGTATGCTGCTTCGTCCGTCTTTTTTAAATATATGATATATGCGCCGGCGGGGTGTGGGAACCTCGTTCTGGATTCTAGTGCCGGACTTGCACGGCTGAATCGGGGATTTCCCTCAAGCCGCATGAATAAAGCGTTTGCGGGCGATTGGCTCCTATGTGGCGGCGTGAGTTCCCCCCTTCGGATGAGGCGTATGGAACCACTTTTCGACAATTCCCGCGGCAAGAAACTGTCCGTTTAAATCATATATCCTATATGATCGAAAGGCGTTTCACGAAAAGAATCCAGGAGACATACGCATGTTCGAGGAAGTGGATTTCGCCGGAAAAAAGGTACTGATCACGGCCGGCGCCGATGGACTGGGCCTGGAAATGGCCCAGGTATTCCACCGCGCCGGGGCGTCGGTGCTGGTGTGCGACGTCAATCGCGACCGGCTGGCCGCGTTGCCGGGTGAGTTGCCCGGCGTGCAGGCGGTGTACGCCGACGTGTCGGACGAAGACAGCGTGGCCGCGCTGTTCACCGCCGTGCGCCAGACGCTGGGCGGGCTGGACATCCTGGTCAACAATGCCGGCGTGGCCGGCCCCACGGGCTTTGTCGAAACCCTGTCCAAGGCCGACTGGGACCGCACGCTGGCCGTCAACATCACCGGCCAGTTCCTGTGCGCGCGCCAGGCCATCCCGCTGCTCAAGGAATCGCCTGCCGGCGTGATGATCAACCTGTCGTCGGCGGCGGGGCACCTGGGGTTTGCCGGGCGGTCGGTGTATTCGGCGTCCAAGTGGGCGGTCATCGGCTTCACCAAGTCGCTGGCCATCGAACTGGGCGGCCACGGCATCCGGGTCAACGCGATCCTGCCGGGCGCGGTCGAAGGGCCGCGCATCCGCGCCGTCATCGCCGCCAAGGCCAAGACGCTGGACAAGCCGGTGGACGAGATCGCGGCGCTGTACGAAAACCAGGCCGCGCTGGGCCGCATGGTCACGGCGCGCGATATCGCCAACATGGTGCTGTTCAACGCCAGCGAGGCCGCCCGCAGCGTGACGGGCCAGGCCATCGTGGTGGACGGCTTCACGCAGAAGCTCTACTGATGGCGGCCGCCACCGACCCGCGCGACGGGGCAGAGCGTCGCGGTACCGACGCTGAGTTTGCTGGCCGCCGCTGCGCAGCCATCATCGGCACCGGGCTCATCGGCCAGGGCTGGGCCATCGTGTTCGCCCGCAAAGGCTGGGACGTGCGCCTGTATGACGTCAACGCGGCCATGCTGGGCGAGGCCCGCGCCCTGATCCGCCGCCAGCTGGACCAGCTGCAGGCGCACGGGCTGCTGCAGGACGCCGCGGCGGCCGCTGCGCGCATCCATGTCGCCGACAGCCTGCAGGATGCGCTCAAGGGCGCGAGCTACATCCAGGAAAACTCGCCCGAGACGCGCGACATCAAGCGCAGCCTGTTCCCCTTGCTGGATGCGGCGGCCGAGCCCGACGCCATCATCGGCAGTTCCACGTCCAGCATTCCGGCTAGCGAATTCACCGAGGACCTGCCCGGGCGCCACCGCTGCCTGGTGTCGCATCCGGTCAATCCGCCTTACCTGATTCCGGTGGTGGAACTGTGCCCGGCGCCCTGGACAAGCGCGGACACGATGGCGCGCGCCCGCGACATCATGCGGGACATCGGCCAAAAGCCCGTGTCGATGACGCGCGAGATCGAAGGCTTCATCCTGAACCGCCTGCAAGGCGCCTTGCTGCACGAGGCCTTCCGGCTGGCGGCGGCCGGCATCGCCAGCGCCGAGGACATCGACGCCACGGTGAAAGACGGCCTGGGCCTGCGCTGGTCGTTCATGGGGCCGTTCGAAACCATCGACTTGAATGCCCCCGGCGGCATCGCCGATTACTGCGGCCGCTATGGCGGCCTGTACCAATCCATCGGCGCCACCCAGGCCGAAAGCGTGGCCTGGGAGGGCGCGCTGGTCGATGCCCTGTCGGCCGAACGGCGGCGCCTGCTGCCCGACGAAGACCTGACGGCGCGCCGCTATTGGCGCGACGAGCAACTGATGCGCCTCGCGCGCCACAAGCAAAGCAACGGAGACGAAATTGGCTAAACCCAAACAGAAAGTCGTGATCACCTGCGCCGTCACGGGCGCCATCCACACGCCCAGCATGTCGCCGCACCTGCCGGTCACCGCCGACGAAATCGCCGAAGCCGCCATCGGCGCGGCGCGCGCGGGCGCCGCGGTGCTGCACCTGCACGCCCGCGACCCCGAAACCGGCAAGCCGTCGCAAGACCCGGAGCTGTTCAAGCCTTTCCTTGAGCGCATCAAGGCCGAGACCGACGCCATCATCAACATCACCACCGGCGGCAGCCCGCACATGACGGTGCAGGAGCGCATGCGCCCGGCCACCACGTTCAAGCCCGAGCTGGCGTCGCTGAACATGGGGTCGATGAATTTCGGCCTGTTCCCGATGCTGGACCGCTTCCAGGACTTCAAGCACGACTGGGAACGCGAGCACCTTGAGAACAGCCGTTCGCTGATCTTTCGCAACACCTACGCGGACATCGAATCGATCCTTGAACTGGGCAACGCCAACGGCACCCGCTTCGAGTTCGAGTGCTACGACATCAGCCACCTGTACAACCTGGCGCACTTCGTGGACCGCGGCCTGGTCAAGTCGCCGCCGTTCATCCAGTCGGTGTTCGGCATCCTGGGCGGCATCGGCCCGCACCCCGAAGACCTGATGCACATGAAGCGCACGGCCGACCGCCTGTTCGGCAATGACTACGAATGGTCGATCCTGGGCGCCGGCCGCAACCAGATGCCGCTGGCCACCATCGGCGCGGCCATGGGGTCGAACGTGCGGGTGGGGCTGGAAGATTCGCTCTGGATCGGGCCGGGCCAGCTGGCCGAGTCGAACCGGGTGCAGGTCGAGCGCATTCGCACCATCCTGGAGGCGCTGAATCTGGAAGTGGCCACGCCGGAGGAAACCCGCGCCAAGCTGGGGCTCAAGGGCGGTGACAACGTGGCGTTCTGAGGCGGCAACGCCCGGTGTGGGAAGGGAAGGCCCCCACGCCGCGCGCTACGCGCTAGCTGCCCCCCAAGGGGGGCGCCCCCCGCCTTGGGGCGGCCCGGCGGCGGAAGGGAAGGCCCCCACGCCGCGCGCTACGCGCTAGCTGCCCCCCAAGGGGGCGCCCCCCGCCTTGGGGCGGCCCGGCGGCGGGGGTGTTCTTATCGGCAGCTTTTCACGCGTGGCGGCGCAATGCGTCTGCGAGAGTCTTGATGTCCAGGGTGCGATCGAAATTGGCGGCGTGGCGCGCCTTGAGCGTCAGGTCGGCCGCCAGCGTCAGTTCGGCGTCGGTGGGGGCGACGGCGCCCAGCGCGTGTAGCGTGGTGGGCAGGCCCACCTGGTCGTACCACTGGGACAGCGTGGCCAGCATGCCGTCCTGGCGGTCTTCGAGGTCCAGCTGCACCAGCAGGCCGACGGCCACTTGCAGGCCGTGCAAGGCCGTGGCCACGCCCGTGATCTTGGGCAGGCCGCGCGTCAGGGCGTGGGCGATGGACAGGCCGCCGCTTTCGAAACCCAGGCCGCTCATCAGGATCATGGCTTCCACCACGCGCTCGAACGCGGGCGTGGGCGCGCCGCTGCCGGCAACGGCCAGCGCGTCGGCGCCGTCGGCCAGCAGCGTGCGCAGGCAGCCGTCGGCGATCAACTGGGCCGACAGCAGCGGGGCGCCGTCGTACATGTTCTTGCCGCCGTTGCGGGCGCATTGCTCGGCTTCGAACTTCTTGGAAATGGCGTCGCCCAGGCCGGCACGAAAGAAGTGCGCGGGGGCGGTGGCGATGATGGCGGTGTCCACCAGCACGATGGTGGGGTTGAACAGCATGTGCTCGACCGCCAGGAGGTTGTGATGGGCGTCGTACAGCACGTAATTCTTGCTGGTGGGCGCGTCGTTCGAGGCCACCGTGGGCACGGTGACCAGGTGGCAGTGCGCGGCCTTGGCCACGGCCTTGCCGGCGTCCAGCGACTTGCCGCCGCCCACCGCGATGACCATGTCGATGCCCGCGGCCGCGGCCTGGGCGCGCAGCGCCGCAATGACCTCGGGCGTCAGGTCGCCTTCCACCAGGAGCGGCGTGAGCGTCACGTGGCGCGCCGCGCACAGCGCTTCGATTCTTGGGCCCAGCACGCCATGGACGTAGCGGTCGATGACCAGGGCGGCATGGCGGCCGAACAGGGCGGCGTAGTCGCCCAGGGTGTCCAGTGCGCCCGCTCCCTGGATATAACGGCCGGGAGCGCCAAAAATCTTCAGCATGGGGTCTTCCTATTTGCGGGGCCCGGGCGGGCGGTAGTCGAGTTCTTTTTCGCGTTCGACCAGCCAGTCGATCATGATTTTTCCGCCCCAGACCAGGTCGGCCTGGATGGCCTTGGCCGCGGCGTCGGAATCGCGTGCTTCCAGGGCTTCCAGCACGGCCTCGTGGCGATGCTCGTTTTCGGAATAGTCGAGCCCGGCCGTCTTCACATGGAACACCTTGAGGATGGGGCCGGTGATGACCCAGAACGATTCCACGGTGTTGCGCAGGATGGGCTTGTTGCTGGCTTCGAGGATGCCGAAGTGGAACTTGCGGTTCAGGTAGCTGGCGCGCTTGGGATCGGTGGACGTGCAGGAGATGAAGTCTTTCTGCAGGGCGATCAGGTTGTCCAGCTGCTTGCGGGTGATGTGCTTGGCGGCTTCGGCCGCGCCCATGCCTTCCAGGTGGAAGCGGATCTGCTGGATTTCGCGCAGCTTTTCGGAATTGACGTAGGGCACGTACACCGCGGTGGCGGCTTGCATTTCCAGGCCCTGTTCGCTGATGAGGCGGAAGATGGCCTCGCGCACGGGCGTGATCGAGACGCCCATTTCCTGGGCCAGCTCGCCAATGATCAAACGTTCTCCGGGTTCGTACTGCCCGTTGATGAGGGCATTGCGGATTTCGTTGTAGACCTTGACGGAGAGGTTCTCTTTCTTTACCGGTTTAAGGCTGGGCATGACGGTTGGGGCTTGCGGGTTCGAGGGAATGGGCCGGGGCCGGAAAACAGCGCCCGGCGCAATTCTAGCCCGGCCTAGCCAATTCGAGCGCGATGGGTATATTATATATCATATATTCTAACGACGTAAGGGAACGTCATGCGCCAGGACCGGGGAGCCCCAACCGAAGGGGAAATCCGCATGCTGCGGGAAAAGGCCCGCTACATACGGCTGGAGACAATCAGGCTGATCGAAATCGCCAAGGTCGGGCACTACAGCTCGGTCTTCTCGTGCGCCGAGATCTTTGCCGCGCTGTACTACGACGTGATGCGATTGCGGCCGGGCGAGGCCGCCTGGCCGGACCGCGACCGCTTCCTGATGGGCAAGGGCCACGCGGCGGTGGGGTTGTTTCCCGTGCTGGCCGACCACGGCTTCATTGCGCGCGAACTGCTGGACGGCTATACCCGCCTGGGCAGCCCGCTGGGCGACCACCCCGACATGACCAAGGTGCCGGGCGTGGATTTCAGCTCGGGGTCCATCGGCCACGCGCTGTCCAACGGCGCCGGCATGGCGGTGGGCGGGCGCATGAACGGGCGCGATTACAACGTCTTCGTGATGCTGGGTGATGGCGAGATGCAGGAAGGGCAGGTCTGGGAAGCCGCGCTGTTCGCCGCCCACCAGCGGTTGTCGCGCCTGGTGGCCATCGTCGACCGCAACGGCTATCAGCTGGATGGCAAGGTCGATGACGTGATCGGCGTGGAATCGCTGAAAGACAAGTGGCAGGCCTTTGGCTGGGACGTGCACGAGGTGGACGGCCATGATCTGTCGGCCCTGACCACGCTGCTGCGCCGCCTGCGCGCCGACCAGACGCGCGACAAGCCGGCCTGCGTCATCGCCAGGACCATCAAGGGCAAGGGCGTGGGCTACATGGAAACCGAACCCGGCTGGCATCTGGGCTACCTGGCGCCCCAAGACGCGCAGGCCGCCATCGACGAAATCATGACCCGCGAGATCTGAATGGCACAGGCACAGATAACTTCCCCCGATTCCTGGCAGTACCGCGCGCTGAACGCGGTGAACCCCGGGCTGTCGTATCTTTCCGATGCGCTGATCGACCTGGCGCAGGCCGGGCACCCGGTGGTGGCCGGCTCGGCCGACCTGCAATATTCCAACGGCCTGAACCGCTTTGCATCGGCCTATCCCGACCGCTACGTGCAGTTCGGCATTTCCGAGCAGAACATGGTGTCGGCGGCGGCCGGGCTGGCCACCACCGGGCTGATGCCCTTCGTGGCCACGTTCGCCTCGTTCCTGGGCCTGCTGTGTTGCGAGCAGATCCGCATGGACGTGGCCTATACCCGGCTGCCCGTGCGCCTGATCGGCCATCACACGGGCATCAGCCTGGGGTTCTACGGCACCTCGCACCACGCCACCGAAGACATCTCCACCATGCGCGCCATTGCCGGCCTGACGGTGGTGTCGCCGGCCGACGGCCCGCAACTGGCCGCTGCCATCAAGGCGTCGGTCGACTGGCCCGAGCCGATCTACTTTCGTATCGGCCGGGGCCGCGACCCGCAGGTGTACGAAGACGGCACGCCGTTCACGTTCGGCCGCGCCATCACCCATGGCACCGGCACCGACCTGAACATCATCGCCTGCGGCATCACGCTGCATGCGGCGCTGGAGGCGGCCGCGCGGCTGCGCGAAGACGGTCTGTCGGTCGGCGTGATCGACATGCCCACCATCAAGCCGCTGGATCGCGAGGCCGTGCTGGCCGCCGCCGGCCAGGCGCGCGCGTTGCTGACGGTGGAAGAACACAATGTGATGGGCGGGTTGGGGTCGGCGGTGGCCGAAGTGCTGGCGGATGCCGGCACCGGCACGCGGCTGCGGCGCCATGGCATCTACGATGAATACAGCCTGATCGCCCCGCCCACCACCCTGTACGCCCATTACCAGCTGGACGGCGCCGGCATCGAGGCCGTGGCGCGTGAGTTCATCCAGCGATAAGACACGGAGACAGCAATGAAGGAAATCAGCGGCAATACGCGCTTGTTCGGCATCCTGGCCGACCCCATCTACCACGTGAAGACGCCGCAGCGCATGAACGAGCACTTCGCGCGCATCGGCTTTGACGGCGTGTGCGTGCCGTTCCATGCGCGGCCCGACAACCTTGCCGAGGTGGTGGCGGGCCTGCGCCGCCTGGAAAACCTGGGCGGCCTGATTGTCACCATGCCGCACAAGACGGCCATCCTGGCGCTGGCCGACGAGGCCACCCCGGTGGCGCGCAAGATCGGCGCGGCCAATGTGGTGCGGCGCGAGGCCGACGGCCGCCTGGTGGCGCACATGCTGGACGGCGAAGGCTTCGTGCGCGGACTGCGCACGGCGGGCGTGTCGCCCGAGGGCAAGAGCGCCTACCTGGCCGGCGCCGGCGGCGCGGCCAACGCCATCGGCTTTGCGCTGGTGCAGGCGGGCGTATCGCGCCTGACCATCGCCAACCGCACGCCGGCCAAGGCCGAGGACCTGAAGGCCCGCATCCTGTCGCTGCATCCGCAGGCCCGCATCGATGTCGGCACGGCCGACCCGTCGGGCCACGACCTGGTGGTCAACGGCACGTCGCTGGGCATGAAGGAAGACGACGCGCTGCCGCTGGACGCGCAGCGCCTGACGCCCGACCAGCTGGTGTGCGAGGTCATCATGCAGCCCAAGGACACGCCGTTGCTGCGGGCCGCGCAGGCGCGCGGCTGCCGGGTGCACTATGGCGCGCCGATGCTGGCCGGGCAGATCGAGCTGATGGCGGAAATGATGGGCGTGGCGCCCGCCGCGCAAGCCTGAGCCCGCGGAACCAGACGATGGGCGATTACGACTTCATTATCGCGGGCGGCGGCACCGCCGGCTGCATCCTGGCCAACCGGCTGTCGGCCGACGGCCGCCACCGGGTGCTGATGCTGGAAGCGGGCCATGAAGCCCGCAGCATGTGGATCGGGATTCCGGCGGGCTTTTCCAAGCTGCTGGTCAACCCGGACTACAACTGGCGCTTTGCCACCGAACCCGAAGACAACGTCCACGGCCGCACCATCGCCGTGCCGCGCGGCAAGGGCGTGGGCGGCTCGACGCTGATCAACGGCATGATCTACGTGCGCGGCCAGCCGGCCGACTACGACGGCTGGGAGGCCGCGGGCGCCACCGGCTGGGGCTATCGCCAGGCCGAACGCGTATTCCGCAAGATCGAGCACTACGAACCCGGCGACGCCAGCCGTGGCAAGAGCGGGCCGATGCACCTGGAAGAAGTGGCCGAGCGCTTTCCGGTGTCCGATGCATTCTTGCGCGCGGCCCAGGAAGACGGCCTGCCGCTGAACCCGGACTACAACGGCGGCAAGCAGGACGGCGTGGGCTATTACCAGGTGCTGCAGCATCGCGGCCGCCGCTGGAGCGTGGTGGACGGCTACCTGAAACCCGCCGCCGGGCGCAAGAACCTGACAGTGGAATGCGGCGCGCACGTGACCCGGCTGCTGTTCGAGGGCAAGCGCTGCGTGGGCGTGGCCTATCGCCAGAACGGCCGCGAATTCACCGTGCGGGCCCGTCGCGAGACGCTGGTGTGCCTGGGGGCGGTGCAGTCGCCGCAACTGCTGGAATTGTCCGGCATCGGCAACCCGGCGCTGTTGCAGTCCTTGGGCATCGCGCTGGTGCATGCGCAGCCGCAGGTGGGCGAAAACTACATCGACCACTTCGCCACGCGCATGAACTGGCGGGTCAAGAATACGGTGACGCTGAACGAGATGTCGCGCGGCTGGCGGCTGGCGCAGCAGGTGGCGCGCTACTACACGCAGCGCAAGGGCATCCTGACGCTGGGCACGGGCCTCGTGCACGGCTTCATCAAGAGCGCGCCGGACCTGCCCGCGCCCGACGTGCAGTATTTCTTCGTGCATGCCAGCTACGCCAACGCGGCCGAGCGCATCCTGGACCGGCATCCGGGCATGACGCTGGGCGTGGCGCAGTTGCGGCCCGAATCGGTGGGCACCATCCACATCAAGTCGGCCGATCCGCTGGCGGCGCCCGCGATCCGGCCGAATTTCCTGTCGGCGCAGGTCGACCGCGACAGCCTGGTGGGCGGCATGCGGGTGGCGCGGCGCATCGTGCAGCGGCCGGCGTTGCAGCACTACATCGAGGCCGAACTCAGCCCGGGGCCGGCGGTGGAGACCGACGCGCAATGGCTGGACTTTGCCCGCCGCAATGGCCAGACGATCTATCACCCGATCGGTACCTGCCGCATGGGGTCGGACGCCGCCGCGGTGACCGACGTGCGGCTGCGGGTCAACGGCGTGTCCGGGCTGCGGGTGGTGGATGCCTCGGTGATGCCGAAGATGGTGTCCGGCAATACCCAGGCGGCGGTGATGATGGTGGCCGAGCGCGGGGCCGAGATGATCCTGGAAGACGCCGCCGCGGCGTAAGGGCGGGGCATCGGTGCAGGCAGCCGCCCGGCGACGGGCGCTGCCGTCGCCTGCCCCACGCCCGCTTTGTGCTTCAGTCGTGCCGGCTTCGGTGCAGCGTCAGCTTGCCGATGCGGTCCCAGTCCCAGGCGATGCCCAGGCCGGGTTCGTCCGACGGGATGGCGCGGCCCTGCTCGATGCGCATGCCGCGTTCGGTCACCATGTCCAGCTGCGGAATGTATTCCAGCCAGCGGCTGTTGGGCACGGCGCAGCACAGGGCCACGTGGATCTCCATCAGGAAGTGCGGGCACACCGGCACGTTGCAGGCCTCGGCCATGTGCGCCACCTTCAGCCAGGGCGTGATGCCACCGATGCGGCCCACGTCCACCTGCACGATCGAGCAGGCGTCGCTTTGCAGGTAGTCCTTGAACTGCGACAGGCTGTAGAGCGATTCGCCGACGGCGATCGGCAGGGTGGTGGATGCGCTCAGGCGGCGGTGCGCCTGCACGTCGTCGGCGTGAATGGGCTCTTCGAACCAGGCCAGGTCCAGCGGTTCGAAGCAGCGGGCCCGGCGGATGGCTTCGGGCAGGGAAAAGCCCTGGTTGGCGTCCGTCATGATGTCCCAGCCCGGGCCGACGGCGGCGCGCACGGCCGCCAGCCGCGCCACGTCTTCGGCGACGTGGGGCTTGCCGACCTTGAGCTTGGCGCCGCCAAAGCCGGCTTCGCGCGCCTTCAGGGCTTCTTCCACCAGCTGCGTCTCGGTCAGGTGCAGCCAGCCGCCTTCGGTGGAATACAGCGGAATGTCCGCCTTGGCGCCGCCCGCCAGCTGGTGCAGCGGCAGCTTGGCGCGGCGGGCGCGCAGGTCCCACAAGGCGGTGTCGATGGCGGCCAGCGCGATGGACGTCAGCGCGCCGACGGTGGTGGCGTGCACGCGGTACATCAGGTCGCGCCACAGTTGCTCGATGTAGTCGGCATCGCGGCCCAGCAGCAGCGGCGCCAAGTGGTCGTCCAGCAGGCGCACCACCGACGAGCCGCCGGTGCCGATGGTGTAGCTGTAGCCGGTGCCGGTGACGCCGTCGGCGTCCGTGATGCGCACGATGGGGGTTTCCTGGCGCTCGAAGCTTTGCACGGCGTCGGTACGCTTGACCTTGGGCTGCAGGTCCACCTGCAGGATGTCGACGGAGACGATGCGGGCCATGTCGGGTTCTCCTGGGCGAGGTGTCAGCCGCCGACCTTGGCGACTTCCTGCGGCAGGTCGACGCCGTGGAACTGTTTGTAGATGGTGTTGAGTTCGCCGTTCTTCAGGTTGGCGCGCACCCAGTCATCCAGCTTGGCCTTGAGCGCCGGCTCGTTCTTGCGCAGGCCGATGGCCAGCATGTTCAGGCGCATCACGAACTTCGATTCCATCTGCTTGGCGGGCGCCTTGTCGTTGATGGTGCGCAAGAGGGCGGGGGCGGTGGCGAAGATGTCGGCCTGGCCGCTGACCACGGCAGTGATCGAGGTGGCGTCGTCGTCGAATCGGATGATCTGTGCGTCCTTGGGGGCGATCTTGGTCAGCTCGGTGTCGTTGGTGGTGCCGCGGGTGGCAATGACCTTCTTGTTGGACAGGTCGGCCGCGCTGGTCAGCGTCATGCTCTTGGGGGCGCCCACCACGGCCAGGATGGCAGCGTAGGGCACTGAAAAGTCGATGACCTTCTGGCGCTCGGGCGTGACGGACATGCTGGAGATGACAATGTCGGCCTTGTTGGTCTGCAGGAAGGGCACGCGGTTGGCGCCGGTGGTGGGCACGATTTCCAGTTCCACGCCCAGGCCCTTGGCCAAGAGGCGCGCGGTTTCCACGTCGGACCCGGTGGAATGGAGCGCGGCGTCTTTCATGCCGTAGGGCGGCACGCCCAGGTCGATGGCCACGCGCAGCTTCTTGGCCTTCATGATGTCGTCGAGCTGGTCGGCGTGGGCCGCGCCGGTGGCGGCCAGGGCGCCGGTCAGCGCCAGGCCGAGGAAGGCGGCGCGCAGCCGCGGCAGGAATACGGGCGTGTTCATGCAGGTGTCTCCAGTGTCTTGGTGTTGTGGTTATTGCTGCGAGAGGGCGGCGGCGTTACAGGCCGCTGCCCAGGAACTGCCGCAGTTCCGGCGTGGCGGGGGCCGACAGCATGCTGGACGGCCCCTGTTCCCAGACCTGCCCCTGGTGCATGAAGATGACCTTGTCGGCCACTTCACGCGCAAACGCCATTTCGTGCGTGACCAGGATCATGGTCATGCCGTCGGCGGCCAGGTTTTCCATCACCTTCAGCACTTCGCCCGTCAGTTCGGGGTCCAGCGCCGAGGTCACTTCGTCGAACAGCATCACCTTGGGCTGCATCGCCAGCGACCGGGCGATGGCCACGCGCTGCTGCTGGCCGCCCGACAACTGCTCGGGATAGGCGTCGGCCTTGTCGGCCAGGCCGACGTGTTCCAGCGCCTGCATGGCCTGTTCGCGCGCCTGGGCCGGTTTGACGCCCTTGACCGAGCGCGGCGCCAGCGTGATGTTCTGCAGCGCGGTCATGTGCGGGAACAGGTTGTAGCTCTGGAACACGATGCCCACGTCCTTGCGCAGCGCCCGCAGATCCAGCTTGTCGCTGTCGTGCAGCGCATGGCCGCAGACGTGGATGGTGCCGCCGTCGGTGGTCTCCAGGCGGTCCATGCAGCGCAGCGCGGTGCTCTTGCCCGAGCCGCTCTTGCCGATGATGGCGGCGACCTCGCCACGGTTGACGGAAAACGACACGCCGCGCAGCACGTGGGTGCCGCCAAAGCGTTTGTGGACCTGGTCCAGTTCAACGACGGGTTGCATTCAGTCTCCTTTCCAAGGAACGGCTCCAGCGTGACAGCGGGTAGCACATGAGGAAGTACAGGACGGCCGCGCAGCCGAAATACACGAAGGGCTGGAAGGTCGAGTTGTTCAGGATCTTGGCGTTGTAGGCCAGCTCGGCGTAGCCGATCACCAGCGAGGCGATCGAGGTGTTCTTGATGATCTGCACCAGGAAGCCGACGGTGGGCGGGGTGGCGATGCGCAGGGCCTGCGGCAGCACCACCTTGGCCATGCGCTGCAGCCGCGACAGGCCCAGGCATTCGGCCGCTTCCCATTGGTTCTTCGGCACGGCCTGGATGCAGCCGCGCCAGATTTCGCCCAGGAAGGCGCTGGCGTACACGGACATGGCCAGCGCGGCGGCGGCCAGGGCCGACAGCTCGCCCAGGCCGAACAGGCTGGGCCCGAAAAAGCACAGGCCCATCAGCACCAATAGCGGCGTGCCCTGGATGACCTGGATATAGCCGGCGGCCGCCAGGCGCAGCAGCTTGCGCGGCGCCACCCGGGCCAGCGCCAGCAGCAGGCCGGCCGCGCCGCCGCCCACGAAGGTCCAGGCCGACAGCTTGATCGTGCCCCAGGCGCCTTGCAGCAGGTACAGGGCGTGTTCGTCGGGAATGAAGAAAGCCATGGCGCGGGTCCTTACAGCGACGTGCCGAGCTTGCGCCGGCGCGGAAACACGATCTGCGCCAGCAGCCAGAAACCCAGTCGCATCAGCCACGACAACGCCAGGTATACGCCCCACAGCACGATGAAGACTTCGAAATTGCGATAGGTGTCGGACTGGATGCGGTTGGCCACGCCCAGCAGTTCCTCGGCGCCCACCGCCGACATGATGCTGGAGGCCAGCATCAGCAGGATGAACTGGCTGGCCAGCGACGGGTACACGCGTTCGACGGCCGGGCGCAGCACCACGTGCCAGAACACCTGCGGGCGCGACAGCGCCAGGCATTCACCGGCTTCGAGCTGGTCCTTGGGAATGGACTCGATGCCGGCCCGCATGATTTCGCAGGTATAGGCGCCGATGTTGATGACCAGCGCCAGCACTGCACCGGTCATTATCGACATCGTCAGCCCGGCGCTGGACAGGCCGAAGATCAGGAAATAGGCCTGGATCAGGAGCGGCGTATTGCGGATCAGCTCGACGTAGCCGCCGGCCAGCGCCCGCAGCCAGCCCAGCCGGCTGTTGCGCGCCAGGGCGCACAGCGTGCCCAGCACGAAGCCCAGCACCGTGGCCAGGAAAGACAGCTTGACCGTGACCCAGGCGCCTTGCGCCAGCAAGGGCCATTGTTCGAGCACGGACGCGAAATCAAACGTGTAGTTCACTACGTCACTCCTTGGGCCGGCTGGCTGCGCGGGCCGGTCAGGCCGCGCGGGTCAGCGGCAGGCAGGACGGGCCGATGGGCTCGAACGCCTTGTAGGTCAGGATGAATTCGCGGTGCCCCAGGTCTTCGGACTTGCTGGGGGCGCCGTTGGCCACCGCCGCGACCTGGGCGTGGATCTCCTCGGCAACCTCTTGCAGCGTGCCGCGGCCTTCCAGGATGCGGCCGGCGTCCACGTCCATGTCTTCGCCCAGCGCACGGTAGGTGTCGGGGTTGGCGCAGACCTTGATGACGGGCGAGACCGCCGACCCCACCACCGAGCCGCGGCCGGTGGTGAACAGGATCACGTGCGAACCGCAGGCGATCAGCTCGACGATTTCGGCGTTGTCGCTGATGTTGGGAAAGCCGAAGCGCGGCTCGCCGTCGGGCACCACGTCCAGCAGATACAGGCCGCCAAAAGGCGGCACGTCGCCGGGCTTGATGATGCCGTCGATGGGCGAGGCGCCGCTCTTGGCGTAGGCGCCCAGCGATTTTTCTTCAATGGTGGACAGGCCGCCGTCGGCGTTGCCGGGGGCGAAGCTGCCGTGGCCCATGATGCTGTAGTAGCGCGCGGCCTTGTTGACGCAGGCCACGATCTCGTCGCCCAGTTCGGGGGTGGCGGCGCGGCGGCGCATGTGGAATTCGCAGCCGACCAGTTCGCCGGTTTCTTCGAAGATACAGGTGGCGTCCTGGGCGATGAGCATGTCGAAGGCGCGACCCACCGCCGGATTGGCGGTGATGCCGCTGGTGCCGTCGGAGCCGCCGCAAATGGTGCCCACGATCAGTTCGTCCATGCCCATCGGCACGCGGGTCTGCTGCGCCAGCTGCTGCGCCGTGGCGCGCACCCAGTCGCGGCCGGCGGCCACGGTGCTGCGGGTGCCGCCGCGTTGCTGGATGGTCAGCGTGTGGACCGGCCGGCCGGAATCGGCGATGGCCGCTTCCAGCTTGCGCTTGTTCATGCTTTCGCAACCCAGCGACACGAGCAGCGCCGCGCCCACGTTGGGATGCGTGGCGATGGCCGTCATCATCTGCTCGGCATAGGCGTTGGGGTAGCAGCCGGGAAAGCCCACCAGGTGCACCTGCACATCGCCGGTCAGGTCGCGGAAATCCAGCGCGATCTCGCGGGCCACGTGGTGGGCGCATTCCACCAGGTAGGCCACGACGACCACGTTGCGTATGCCTTTGCGGCCGTCGGCGCGCGGGTAGCCCTGCAAGGGCGGGGTCAGATCCGTCATGGGAAAACCTCAGTGCCGGTCGGTGAAGGCGTGACCTTCTTCCAACGTGTAGGTGGGGGTGTAGTCGCTGTCCAGGTTGTGGGTATGGATGTGGTCCCCGGCGGCGACGGCGGTGGTCAGGCTGCCGATGACGGCGCCGTACTTCAGGATCTTTTCGCCGGCCGGCATGGCGTGGCGCGCCAGCTTGTGGCCCAGGCCCAGCGGCGTGGCGATGAGGGCGGTGCCGGTTTCCAGCTGCACACGGGCGCCGGCGGGCAGGGCGCTGCGCACGATCAGGCAGTTGTCTTCGGGGGAAATCAGCAATAGCTGAGGGTCCAGGGTGGCTTGTCTCGTCATGATTTTTTAGGAATGATTGTTTTGCGTATAAAAGCAAGTTTCATATCGGAGGTCAACATTGGTTTTCCCGAATTTTGGAATATTTGAAGGGAATTCGGGTAATTACCGATGGGTGCAGGCTTGCGCCGGCTTGCTGCATGCTAAATTTCCCGTGTATTGTGTTTTACAAATGAAATTCAATTTTCATTAAATGGATCCGGCGCAGGCCTTTGCGGCGACGCCGGGCCGCCTTACCCACCCGAGAGAAGAGACATGACCCTACGTTTGCAAGACAAGCGCGCGCTGGTCACCGCGGCCGGCAATGGCATCGGCCGCGCCAGCGCCCTGGCCCTGGCCCGCGAAGGCGCCCAGGTCTGGGCCACCGACATCAGCGAAGACGCGCTGGCCGACCTGGCGCGGGAGGCCCGCGAGGCCGGCCTGACCGGCCTGCGCACCCGCGTGCTGAACGTGCGCGACAACGCCGCGGTGGCCGACTGCGCCCGCGAGACCGGCGCGGTGGACGTGCTGTTCAACTGCGCGGGCTTCGTGCACGCCGGCAGCATCCTGGACTGCGAGGAAGCCGATTGGGACTTCAGCATGGACCTGAACGTCAAGGCCATGTATCGCACCATTCGCGCCTACCTGCCGCTGATGCTCGAGCGCGGCGGCTCGATCATCAACATGGCTTCGGCCGCATCCAGCGTGAAGGGCGTGCCCAACCGCTTGGTCTACGGCGCGTCCAAGGCCGCGGTGATCGGCCTGAGCAAGGCGGTGGCCGCCGACTTCGTGGCGCGCGGCATCCGCTGCAACGCCATCTGCCCCGGCACCATCGAATCGCCGTCGCTGCGCGACCGCATCGCGGCGCAGGCCCGCCAGCAAGGCAACGACGAGGCTACGGTGCGCGCCGCCTTCGTGGCGCGCCAGCCCATCGGCCGCGTCGGACGGGTGGACGAAGTGGCGGCGCTGGTGGTCTACCTGGCCAGCGACGAATCCGGCTTCACTACCGGTACCATCCAGGTTATCGACGGCGGCTGGTCCAACTGACCGGCCGGCCTCTTTCATTCCCTTCCAAGGATTACGCATGAAACTCGTACGCTATGGCCAACCCGGCCAGGAAAAACCCGGCCTGATCGATGCCCAGGGCGCCCTGCGCGACCTGTCCGGCGTGGTCGGCGACATCGATGCCGGCGCCATCGCCCCGGCCTCGCTGGCCAAGCTGGCCAAGCTCGACGCGGCCTCGCTGCCGCGCGTGGACGGCGCGGTGCGCTATGGCTGCCCCGTGAGCGGCGTGGGCAAGATCGTCTGCGTGGGGCTGAACTACGCCGACCACGCGGCCGAGTCCGGCCTGCCGGTGCCGGCCGAACCGGTGCTGTTCCTGAAACCCAGCTCGTCCATCACCGGCCCCAACGACCCGGTCATCATTCCGCGCAACTCGGTCAAGACCGACTGGGAAGTCGAGCTGGGCATCGTCATCGGCAAAAAGGCGTCCTACGTCGAAGAAAGCGAGGCCCTGGAGTACGTGGCAGGCTACGCCGTGGTCAACGACGTGTCCGAACGCGAATACCAGATCGAACGCGGCGGCCAGTGGGACAAGGGCAAGGGCTGCGACACCTTCGCCCCGATCGGCCCGTGGCTGGTCACCCGCGACGAGATCGCCGACCCGCAGAACCTGGACATGTGGCTGGAGGTCAACGGCCACCGCTACCAGAACGGCAGCACCCGCACCATGGTGTTCGGCGTGGCCACGCTGGTCAGCTACATCAGCCAGTTCATGACGCTGCAGCCCGGCGATGTCATCAGCACCGGCACGCCGCCGGGCGTGGGCCTGGGCCAGAAGCCGCCGGTCTACCTGAAGGCGGGCGACGTGATGCGCCTGTCCATCGCCGGCCTGGGCGAACAGCGCCAGGTTCTGCAGGCCTGGTCGCGGGTCGAATAAAATTCGGTTCCCACCCAGAGCCACGCCATGACCGCAACCAAGAAATCCGCCTCCGCCCGCGCGACGCCCAAGACCGATGTGCCGGCTGACGTTCTGGCCGAATCCCCGGCAGACGCGTCCGCCGAAAGCCCGGGCGCGCAACGCTACGCGGCGCCCGCCCTGGAAAAGGGGCTGGATATCCTGGAAGCGCTGGCGGCCAGCCCGGCCGGCTACACGCTGGCCGAGCTGGCCCAGAAGATCGGCCGCAGCGTCAGCGAGATCTTCCGCATGGCGGTGACGCTGCAGCGACGCGGTTTCGTGCAGGTCGACGAAAACGACCGCTACACGCTGACGCTCAAGATGTTCGAGCTGGCGCACCGCCAGCAGCCGCTGAAATCGCTGGTCAGCGTGGCCCTGCCGCTTTTGCGCGAGTTGGCCAACCGTGCCCGCCAGTCGTGCCACCTGGCCGTGTACCAGGGCGGCCGGGTGGTGGTCATTGCCCAGGTCGACAGCCCCGAGCGCTGGTCCTTCGGCCTGAAGGTGGGCGTGATGATGGGCCTGACCGACACGTCGTCGGGCCACGTGCTGCTGGCGTTTCGCGACGAAGTCGAACGCACCCGCATGCTGGCCGCGCACATCAAGGTCGAAGGCGAACTGGAATCCGACCCGGGCGAGCTGTTTTCCATTCTGGCCGACGTGCGCAAGAATGGCTGCGCCTGCATGGCCAGCCGCCAGATCCGCGGCATCACCAACGTGGCGTATCCGGTGATGGGCGTGGGCAACCACGTCATCGCCGCGATCAACGTGCCGCACATCGAACGCATCGACCAGAAAGAATCGCCCAGCATCGCCCAGGTGCAGGAGATCGTCGGCAACGTGGCCAAGCGGCTGTCGACGCTGATGGGATACAGCGGGTATCTGCCGGAACAGGCGTAGGCCGCGGGCGGCCGGGCTACACCGCGTACACCACGCGGTGCGCCTCGGTGGGCAGCGGCAGGTCCCAGCGATGCAGCATCGCCGTCAAGGTCTTGTTGGACAGGGACGTGTCGCGGCGGGTATTGCGCCGCAGGAGTTCGGCGCGCGGTTGCTCCAGGTACACCAGGTCCACCTCGGCGTGGTAGCTGTACAGCAAGTCCAGCGTCTTCTTGCGCATCAGTTCGCTCAGGTTGGTGGCGTTCCACACGAACGGCTGGCGCCTGCGCAGCAGGTCCTTGGCGCGATCCACCGCCAGGTGCGCGACCTTGCCCTCGTTCTTGCCGTGGGCCAGGCCCAGGGCTTCGCGGGCGTCGTCGAACGACACCACCGGCAGGTCGGGATGATGCCTGGCCACCCAGCTGTTCTTGCCGCTGGCCGGCAGGCCCGACATCACGATGACCTTGGACCCGGGCTCCTGGAACAAGGCGTAGTCCGGGTGCACCTGCGCACCGCGGAAATAGCTGACGGCGGTATGCGCATCGGCAAAGTGGCGAGGCTGGCCGAAACAGGCTTCGTCGCGGGCCACTTCGCAGAACAGCGCAATGTTGTCCAGCACCTTGCCCTGGTCGGCGCAGACGCGGCCGCGCATGTCGGCTTCGGCCAGCATCGCCAGCAAGCGAATGTCCAGCTGCCACGACAGTTCGCGCACGATGAATTCCGCCGATTTGCCGCGGCGCGATCCGGCCAGCGCGTAGAACGGCACCTGGTGCACGCTGATCAGCCGGCAGATCGCTTCGCGCACGGCGAACGGCACGCCCGCGTCCCACAGCGCGATGCGGGCGTCGATGGCGCCCTTGCGCGAGTGGCCCGGCTGGCCGATGGCGCCCGTGACCGGGTCGATCACGGTGGTGCTGTGCTTGGCCATGTCGTGCAGCAGCGCGGCCAGGAAGACGATTTCCTGGTCGCCGCGGCTGGCCTCGCGATACTGCGGCAGCGCCAGCAAGGCCTCGACCACCATCTGCGTATGGGTCCATACATCGCCCTCGCCGTGGTAGCGCGGGTCTTGCGGCGTGGTCTTGGCCAGCTCCAGCGCCGGAAACGCCGCCAGGCAGGCCGCGAAGTCCGGTTGTTGGCCGGGGGCGGGCGCCAGGGCCCGCAGGTGTTCGTAGTTCATGATGCCTCCGGCGAGTGTGGGGCGGCCGCGCGCAGGGTGTCCCAGTCGACAGCCGGCTGGCTGGCGTACAGGTCCACGCCCGGCGCCAGCAGGTTGGGCACGTAGGGCTGTTCGGAATGGTGCTTGTCGGATTCCAGGATGGCCTGCACGAAATCCGCGCGCACCCACTTGTAGCGGGCAACGGTCTGGCCGCCGGATTCGACCTTGATGTACAGGCCTTCGGACAGGTCCGACTTGTCGCATTGCTGCCAGGCCATGGGCAGATCGTGGCCTTCGCGCCGCAGCGTTGCCTCGAAGGCGTTGCGCCACTGCGCGGTCTTGGCCAGCGAGGGTTGGAGCAGCGCCTTCAGGGCGGCCAGCCGGGTCGGCGCGATGCCTTCAAACAGCACCGGCACCGACAGCACCGGGCCGCCTGCCAGCAGGTCGCGGCGCGCCGCGGTCGACAGGAACTCGCCGGTCTGGCGGTCCAGCACGTCGAATTCGAAGAAGTGATGCGGCAAGGCGTCGTAGAACACCGAGTGTTTCTTGGACATCGTTTCGCCGTACATCACGTAGCGGTCTTCCAGGCGTTGCAGCAGCCAGTCGGCATGCGCCTGCGCCCACGCCTTGATGAAATTGAACTGGCGTTCGCGGCCGCCGCCCACCAGATAGTGGCCGCGCGACTGCAGCAGCAGTTCACCGGCCGGGCTGAAGCTGATGCCGGTGTTGGCACCGTCCAGCTTTTCTTCCACCACCAGGAACTGGCCTTGCAGGTGGCGGTAGGGAACGTGGTCGTGGCCCTCGTCGCCGTCCTGCAGGCGCGAGCCTTCCAGGTGCGGGGTGCGGGGGTAGCGATAGAGGTCGAAGGATTGCGCGTGCGCGCGCGGATCGGGCGTCATGGAACTTCTCCAGGCAAAGTGGGGAAGCCGACGACGCGGTCTTACGGGGGAGGGGAAGCGAGTGTGTGTTGTGCTTTCCGGAACCGCGCCTGCCGTGCAAGGGGCTCAAGACGCAGGCGTCGAGCCGCAAAGACGGACAGGCAGACCGCGATTACCCGGAAAGGGAAGTCGTCGGCGATTAGGCGAATTGACGGATGGCAGACACGGTTGCACTCGGAAAGAAAGGGGGTGAAAAGAAGGCTGCGTGAAAAGCAGGGCGCCATCCTAAGGCGGGGCAATGCCGGTTGTCAATGCGGGCCTGCCAAAATGCTGCATTGTGCGGGTGACGTGTGCATCGCAACTGCTCGTGACCACTGTGCGTGGTCATTGTTCAAGGCCGTTCTTTGTGGCTTTCGCCCTACAGCCCAGCGTTTGTAAAACGAAAATACAGCCTGTACTTTGTTTTCGGTCATGCGGGGCAATGTACGCATTGAGTATCGTGCACGCCTTTGCCCCGCGTGTCGGTCCCTACAGCCGTGTCACCTGCAACACCGCATCGGCAAACGCCTTGGGCGCTTCCTGCGGCAGGTTGTGGCCGATGCCGCCGGTGATGTCGCGGTGCTGGTACTTGCCGGTGAACTGCCTGGCGTACGCGGCGGGGGGGCGGGTGCGGCGCGCCGTTGGCGTCGCTTTCCAGGGTAATGGTGGGCAGGGCGATCTTGGGGGCCGCGGCCAGGCGGCGTTCCAGCTCGTCGTAGCGCGCTTCGCCCTGGGCCAGGCCCAGGCGCCAGCGGTAGTTGTGGATCACGATGGCGACGTGGTCGGGGTTGGCGAAGGCCTTGGCGCTGCGCGCATAGGTGGCATCGTCGAAGTCCCATTTGGGCGAGGCCAGTTTCCAGATCAGCTTGTTGAAGGCGTCCACGTTGGCGGCGTAGCCGGCCGCGCCGCGTTCGGTGGCGAAGTAGAACTGATACCACCACTGGAATTCGGCTTCGGGCGGCAGCGGCTTGCGGTTGCCTTCCTGGCTGCCGATCAGGTAGCCGCTGACCGATACCAGCGCCTGGCAGCGCTCGGGCCACAGCGCGGCCATGATGTTGGCGGTGCGCGCGCCCCAGTCGAAGCCGGCGATGACGGCCTTGGGAATCTTCAAGGCGTCCATCAGGGCGATGATGTCGACGGCCACCACGGCCTGTTCGCCGTTGCGGGCGGTGTCGGCCGACAGGAAGCGGGTGGTGCCGTAGCCGCGCAGGTGCGGCACGATGACGCGATAGCCGGCGGCGGTCAGTTGCGGCACGACGTCGATGAAGCTGTGGATGTCGTAGGGCCAGCCGTGCAGCAGCACGGCGACCGGGCCGCTGGACGGGCCGGCGTCGACATAGCCGATGTCCAGGTCGCCGGCGCGAATCTGGCGGATGGCGCTGAACGTGGTGCTGGCGGCCGATGGCGTGCCGTTGGCGGCGATTGGTGCGGCCAGCGCCTTGGCGTTCAGGCCCAGGTTCAACAGGCTGGCGCCGGCAAGGGCCGAGGTGGTGCCGAGCAGGCGGCGGCGTTGAGTGTCGATCGGGTCGGGCATGGTCGGGGTCTCCGGAAGGGGATGGGGGGCAGGGACGTTGTAGCCAGCCCAAGGGCGCGAAGGGTGTCGCAATGTACGGGCCGGGGGCGCGGATACATAAGGACGTAAATCTCTTGATCGTCCGGGCGCCCGGCGGTGCCGTGCGGGGAGAAAACCTGCGCATGGTTGTGCATTGCGCCCGGACTTGGCATGATCCGCGCCATGGCAACGGCACCCGCTTTCCGCACGACATCTTCCCGCCCCGGCCGCACGGTCTTGTGGCTGGCACTGGGGCTGGCCGCGCTGGTGGCGGCGGCCTATGGGGCGACCGCCGTGATGGAGATTCCACCACCGCCGCAATTGCTGCGGCTGGAGATCTCGGCGCCGTCGCGCCGCGGCGATCTGTTTCCGGTCCGCGAGGTGGCGGCGCCGGCGCAAGCGTCCGCGTTGCCGTCACGCCCGCAGCCGATGCCGGCCGTGGTGCCCTGGAAGGGCGGCGAGCTGCCGTTTGCGCAGTTCCTGGCGGGCACCGCCACGAATGCGTTCGTGGTGCTGCGCGAGGGTGGGGTGGCCTACGAGTGGTACCGGCCGGGCGTGGATGCGTCCACGCGGCTGTCGTCGTGGTCGATGGCCAAGTCCGTCGTGTCGCTGCTGGTGGGGCAGGCGATTGCGCGCGGCGAAATCCGCGAAGACGACCGCCTGACCGCGCTGCTGCCCGAACTGGCCGGCGCGGGCGATTACGACCGCATCACGCTGGGCCAGTTGCTGGACATGGCGTCGGGCATCGACGTGGCGGAAAACTACCGGCCCTACTGGCCCTTTACGGGCACGGCCCGCATGTACCTGACCCGCGATCTGCCCGGCTATGTGCAGACGCATCGCGCGATGCATTTCGTGCCGGGCAGCCAGGGCGACTACCGCAGCATCGATACGCAGCTGCTGGGCATGGTGCTGACCCGCGTGACGGGCCGGCCCCTGGCCGACCTGTTGGCCGAACGCCTGTGGCGGCCGATGGGGGCCGAGGCGCTGGCGACCTGGAACCTGGATACGCCAAGCGGCACCGAAAAGGCGTTCTGCTGCCTGAATGCCACGGCGCGCGATGTGGCGCGCATCGGCCAGCAGGTGCTGGAGGCGGGGCGCGGGCAGAGCGTCATCCCCGCTGAGTGGGTCGCGCGCATCGCCCGGCCGCCGACGCATCCGGTGGACGGCTGGGGCTATTCGGCGCAGTGGTGGCAGCGTGATCCGCAGGGCAGCCCGGATTTCGCGGCGGTGGGTATCCACGGCCAGTACCTGTACATCGATCCGGCCAGGCGCGTGGTGATCGTAAAGCTGAGCGACTACAGCGAGAACCAGGACGAAAAGGAAACCTACGACGCGCTGCGGGCGATTGCCGGGGGGTGACGGCGGCAGCCGCCTACAGGATGCCGGCCGTCAATGCCTTGAGCGTGGCCGCCGCGCGGGTGGAACACTCCAGCTTGCGGAACACGCTTTCCACGTGGGTGCGCACGGTGCTGGGGCTGATGTTCAGGGCGCGCGCGGCTTCCTTGTTGCTGGCGCCCAGGCTGATCTGGCGCAGCACGTCCAACTCGCGTTGAGACAGCGCCGAGGCCGCGCGGCGCGGGGCGGTGCTGGTGTCGCCGCCGGCCGCGGCGATGGCGGCTTCGGCAACCATGGCGTCGTAGCGGCCGGCCGCGGCGTCCTGGCGCAGGATGCGGGCGGCGTCCGGCAAGGCATGGGCGGGTCGCCACGGGCGATCTTCCAGCAGGGCCTGCAAGGCCACGGTGGTGGCCAGCACCCGCTGCGGCAGGGTCAGCGCGGCGCCTGAAGCGCCCCGAAAATAGCCGCTGCCATCCAGCCGCTCGTAGGCATAGGAGGCCAGGTCGGCGGCCTGGCTCAGGCCCTTGATCTGGCGCGCGGCGCGGGCGGTCCAGTAGGGCATCAGGCGCAGCTGTTCCCATTGGTCGGGCGTGAGCGGACCGGGCGTGTCCCATAGCCGGTTCGGCAAGGCGGCGCGGCCGATGCCGTGCACCAGGGCGGCGGCCTGCAACTGCGCCTGCGCGTCGCCATCCAGGTCCAGCCGGGCGGCGGTCTGCACCGCCAGCGCGGCGACGCGGCGCGAGTAGCCGGCCAGCCACGGCAGCTTCAGTTCGGCCACGTCGGCCAGCAGGGTCAGGTCCGCCGGCGCGTCGGCGCGGCCATCGGCCAGGTGCCATTGCGAGGCATCGGGCGGCGCGGCGTCGATGTCGTCCAGCCAGGCCGGCCCGTGCTGCACGGCCAGCGCGGCGATGTCGGCCGGATACTTGGCGCCGGCCTGCCGCCGCAGGAAGTCCAGCGCGCTGTCGCGGCCATGCGCGCGGCTGAGAATTTCCAGGTCGCTGGCGGCGTTGACGACGAAGGCCGTGCGCGAGACGGCGGTGCCGTCCAGCGCTTGCGGCATGCCCTTGCCGTCGTAGCGTTCGAAGGCGTGGCGCAGGCCGGTCACCACGGCGTCCGGCATGCCCAGGCTGACGGCGACGTCGCCCGAGATTTCGCAATGGATCAGCGCCAGCGGCACGATCATCGATTGCGTGCGCGCGTCCAGCGGCGGCAGGGTCTGGGCCATCATGGCTTCGCGCGAGGCGATGTCGTCGCCCAGCAATTCGGCAAAGCCGCCCGCGTTGGCGGTGCAACCGGACCAGCGCAACAGGGCCACGGCGCGGGCGTGGTTCTGGCCATCGGCGTCGGCCCCCAGCGCGGCGGCCAGCAGGCCGGCCAGGCAGGCGGTGCGGCGCGAGTGGTCGGTGGCGCGGCCCATGCTCAGGTCGCCGACGAAGGCCATGGCCAGCACGGCGTCGGTGAGTTCAATGGCGCTAGCGGCGGTCATGGGCGGAAGGTGTGTGGGAAGGGCGCATCGGTCAATCAACCGATACCGGGGCGCAGGCGGCAAGACGACACTGGCATCCAGCGAACGCCGCGTCGGTGTTCGGCACCCAAGCAAAAGGAAATTCCATGAAGCGCCATATTATCGCAGCCTCCCTGTTGGCAGCCGGCCTGTTGGCCGGCGCGGCGTCGCAAGCCCAAGCCGCCCAGCCTTCCGTCGTGATCGTGCACGGGGCCTTCGCCGACGGCTCGGACTGGGCCAAGGTGGTGGCCCTGCTGCAGGCCAAGGGCGTGCAGGTGCAGGCCGTGCAGAACCCGCTGGAATCGCTGGCCGGCGACGTCGCCGCCGCCAATCGCGCCATCGACAACCAGCCGGGCAAGGTCGTGCTGGTCGGTCATTCCTGGGGCGGCACGGTCATCACCGAGGCGGGCAAGAACGACAAGGTCGCCAGCCTGGTCTACGTGGCCGCCTTTGCGCCCGAGGCCGGCCAGTCGGTGGCGACGCTGACCGAAGGCACGCCCAAGGCCCCGGGTTCGGACAGCATCGCGGCCGACAGCCATGGCTGGCTGAGCCTGTCGGCCAAGGGATTGGCGCGCGACTTTGCGCAGGACGTGCCGGCCGAGCAAGCCCGCGTGATGGCGGCGACGCAGGGCCCGATCAAGGCGTCGGCCTTTGCCGAGCCCGTGTCGGTGGCGGCCTGGAAGACCAAGCCGTCGTACTTCGTCGTCAGCCAGCAAGACCGCATGATCCTGCCGGCGCTGCAACGCCAGATGGCCGCCCGCATCAAGGCCAAGGTGACCGAGCTGCCGACCAGCCACGTGCCGCAGCAATCGCGCCCGGCGGATGTGGCGCAGGTGATCCTGGATGCCGTGGCCAGCGTGAAGTGACGATCGAGGCGAAGGCGCCGGCCGCTGGCTGACGCCTTCGGCTTTCCGGCCGCAAGCCGGATTGGCCTAGAATGCCGGCACCTGTTTCATGCGGCGCTGCTGCCGAGGATCGCGTGCCCTCTTTGTCGAAGACCATTCTATCGAGACGCCGCGGCGCCCAACGGTGCGCCAGCATGGTGCTAGGGGCCGCCCTGTTGCTGCCGGGCGCGGCCCGGGCGCAGGCCGCGGCGCCGGATTACCTGAAGGCGACCCAGTCGATTGGCGGGGACTTCGAACTGGAAGGCTATCCGAATTCGACCTTGCGCCAGATCAAGTATCGGGGCAAGCCCTACCGGCCATTGAATGCGTACGAGTTCATCCAGGTGAAGGCCCTGGGGCCGACCCAAGGCGGCCAGCCGGTGCTGCTGGCGGTGTCGAACGACTTCATGGGCGTGGGCACGATACTGATCGCGGTGCAGAACGATACGCCGCTCGCACGGGTCTTGAGCCCCACCGTTGACATACGCGACCCGGACCTGGGCCTGGCGCAGCCCGGGCGTGAGGATCTGCTGCTGTTTACGGCGGGTTCGCGCGCCCTGGTGACGTCCACGGGGCAGGTGTTGTGGTTCGAGCATGCCTTGCCCAAGGAGTCTCTGCGATCCAGTCCGCTGCTGGTGTCGGTGTCGCCCGACAATCGCCATGGCGCGCTGCTGCTGGACAACGAGATCTGCTTGAGCGTGGCGGACGACGGCCCCTATGCCAGCGTGCCGTTCACCAAGGCCATGCAATTGAATGCCTTCCGGGCGGCCGGAAACCAGAGCGCCGAGCTTGCCCGCCAGGCGCTGGGCGAAGGCAAGCGTATCGACCAGCGGCGGCTTTACGACAATATGAAGGCGGAATGGATCAACCGGCATTTCCAGTGGCAGGCGGGCAAGGACGGGTGGCAGTTCGTTGGCCAAGGCCTCAAGCCCGTCGTGCTTGCCGCGCCGCCGCGCCAGGAGCCTTGAGGTGATGTCCCTGGTCGTGTCCCGTAGCGTGAGCGGGTTGGGCCTGGTGTTGGCCGCGGCGCTTGCCGGGTGTGCCAGCCAACCCGATATCTACCAGAAGCATATGCGCGCCGAGGACGCCAACCCGGCGGACGTGGTGTTGACGCTGGACGTGACGTTTGCACGCGCGCCTGACTACGCGCCCAAGAGCCATGAATATGGGTCGAAGGAGACGCGGCGGGAGTATTCCGGCTATCCCGGCATTGACGTGCCCTTCTACCAGAAGGGCCTGGGCTTTGACCTGGGTGTGCTGGGCGATCCCCGGGCGTTGCTGGCGCTGCCGTATCCGTCGCCCACGACCCGCACGACGTCCGCGCAGCTGAAGATCTTCGGCGAACGGCTGGACGCCCGGCGCTACCGCTTCGTCGTGCTGCCCCGGCCGGGATGGAACAGCATGAACAGCTTCCAGGTGGCGTTTGCCATCAACGGCCGGCGCGAGGGCATGACGTTCGCCTACAGCACGAAGGCGGTGTGCGAAAGCCGCTTCGAGGTGACGACGCCGACGTATGGCTTCGGCATGTCGGTGGCGGCGAACTTTCCGGGTGGCAAGCCGGGCTGCCTGAAGGCCTGCGACGCACGCCCCGGCTATCCGGGGCAGTGCGCGTTCTTTTCCGGCGTCGAGTAACGCGGCGCCAGGGCTTGCGTTCAGTGGGCCCGGCTGTGCTGGGCAGCTACCCCGCGCCCGCCCTGGCGGGCCGCCTCGCGCTCAGGCGTCGGCAGATACACCGCGCACAGGAAATTGGCACCGGCGATGAGGGCGAACATCAGCGCCATCGGCTGCCAGGTCAGGCCGAAGGTGTGTGCCACCCACAGGCCCACCAGCGGCGTGGTGCCGCCGAAGATCGCGCCGCATAGCTGGAAGCTGAGCGAAATGCCCGTGTAGCGCATCTCCACCGGGAAGGCCAGCGGCAGGTAAGGCGCCAGCACCGCGTAGTAGGCGCCGATCAGGAAGATCGCGGTGAGCAGGCCGATGGCGATGTTCTGGATGTCGCCGGTCAGGACCAGCATCATCATCGGCACGGCCCACAGCGTGGACAGCGCGGTGACCCAGATCAGGAAGCGACGCTCGCCGATGCGGGTGGCGATGTACGAGGCAATCGGAAAGCTGATCAGCTCGACCACGCCGGCCCAGGTCACCACGTCCAGGATCTGGCTGCGCGTGATCTTCAGGTAGGTGGTGGTGTAGGTGATCATCAGGGTGGTCACGAAATAGAACCCCGAGATGCCGAGCAGGCACAGGCCGATGCCCAGCAGCAGGGCGCGCTTGCGTTCGCGCAGCACCAGGCGGATGGGCGCGGTGGTTTCCTTTTTTTGCGCCTTCAGGCGGGCTTCGAGCTCCGGGCTTTCGTTGACGCCGCGGCGGATGATGAAGGCCACCAGCACCAGCACGCCGCTGATGATGAACGGCAGGCGCCAGCCCCAGGACAGGAAGTCTGCCTTGGGCAGGTCGGACACCAGGCGGAACACGCCGGTGGCCAGGATCAGGCCGATGGGGCTGCCGTATTGCGGCGCCGACGCCAGAAAGGTGCGCCACTTGGGCGGCGCGTGTTCGGCGGCGATCAGCACTGCGCCGCCCCATTCGCCGCCCACCGCGATGCCCTGCACCAGGCGCAGCGCCACCAGCAGCACCACGGCGGCCAGGCCAATGGAATGGTACGAGGGCAGCAGGCCGATCAGCGTGGTGGCCACGCCCATCAGCAGCAGCGTGATGACCAGGCTTTGCTTGCGGCCAAAGCGATCGCCGACGTGGCCGAACAGCACCGCGCCGACGGGCCGTGCAAAGAAGCCGATGGCAAAGGTGCCCAGCGAAGCCAGCGTGCCCATGAAGGGATCATTGGTCGCGAAGAACACATCGCCGAACACCAGGGCGGCCGCCGTGGCGTAACAGTAAAAGTCGTACCACTCGATCATGGTGCCGAAGAAAGCCGCGGCCGCGGCGCGGACGGGCTGCTTGCGGCCTGTGGAGTCGTTCATGGAAGGAATTCCCCTTGTTTTTTCGCGGCTGCCGAACCGGCGCCGCGCTGTCTGATAACGGCGTTGACGATAGCAACTACTGGCTATATCTTGTATAGCCACAATCCGTTCAGACATAGGTCCACTTCATGAAGGAAGTCCTGCTCGCCGATCTGCTTGCCGGGTCCCTCTCGCGCGAGTCCGACGAGCCGCTGCAAAAGCAGATCTACGACATCGTGCGGCGCGGTGTGCTGGACCACACGCTGGTGGCGGGGCAGCGGTTGCCGTCGTCGCGCGCGCTGGCCACCGACCTGGGCATATCGCGCATCACGGTGACGCTGGCTTACGAAAGGCTGATTGCCGAAAACTACCTCAGTGCGCGCGGCGGCAGCGGCACCTTCGTGGAAAAAACCGTGGACCGGCCGCTGCTGCCGCCCGAAACCCCCGAACACGTGCAACGCCATCGCCCCGGCCTGTCGGCGCGCGGCGAGGTCATCGCCGGCGGCGCGGGCGGCCTGGCGCAGCACACCGGCGCCTTCGTGCCGGGCGTGGCCGATGCCAGCCTGTTTCCGTTTCATCTCTGGCGCCGGCTGGTGTCGCGGCACCTGGGCAAGTCCAACCTGGCGCTGTCCGGCTACGCCAAGGACGGTGCGGGCTACATGCCGCTGCGGCTGGCGATTGCCAATTACCTGCGCCTGGCGCGGTCGGTGGTGTGCGAGCCGGAACAGGTCATCGTCACCGCGGGCACGCACCAGTCGGTGGACCTGTGCGCGCGATTGCTGACCGAATGGGGCGATAGCGCGCTGGTCGAAAGCCCATGCCACTGGGCCTTTCCGCCGGTGCTGGGCGCGGCCGGGGTGCGGGCGCATGCCGCGGTGGTGGACGAGCAGGGGCTGGACCTGGCCGCCAGCAAGCTGCCGCGCCGCGCCCGCCTGCTGATCACCAGCCCGTCGCACCAGTACCCCACCGGCGTGGTGATGCCGCTGGCGCGCCGGCTTGAACTGTTGCAAGCGGCGCGGGCGCGCGGGCTGTGGGTCATCGAAGACGACTACGACAGCGAATTTCGCTACGACGGCGCGCCGATTCCGTCGCTGCAAGGGCTGGATGCCGATGGCCGCGTGATCTACATGGGCACGTTCAGCAAGACCATGTTCGCCGGCCTGCGCATGAGCTACATGGTGGTACCGCCGCAAGTGGCCGCCTCGTTTTCGCAGGCGGCCGCCAGCATCTACCGGCCGGGCCAGCTGCACTTGCAGGCGGCGTTGGCCGACTTCATGGGCGATGGCCATTTCTCGCACAACATCAAGCGCCTGCGTACCGAGTATGCGGGCCGCCAGGCGGTGCTGCGCGAGGCGCTGGCGGCGCGCGTGGGCGATGCGGTGCAATTGTCGCAGGCGCGCGCCGGGCTGCACGTGTATGCGCGGTTGCCGCCCAAGGTGCAGGTGGCCCGGCTGGCGGATGCCGCCCGCGAAGAAGGCATCGTGCTGGGGCAGCCGGCCTACCTGCCCGATGCCGCTCGCCATGGCCAGCCGGCCGTGGTGCTGGGGTATGGCGGCGTGCCGTGCGAGCGCATCGATGATGGCGTGATGCGCTTTGCACGGGCGTTGGCGCGGGCCACGGATGCCAAGCCCGCAAGGCGCGTCAAGCGTTGATGTCCAGATGGCGGTGCGTGGGGCGGCGCAGGCTTGCGACCGCCCCACGCGCGATTTCCTCGCCTACAGTTCGCCCAGCACCTGGTCCGCCGCCGCCAGCAACAGGTCGGCGTGCTCTTGTCCGAAGGGCAGTTGCGGCCGCAGCTTGAGCACGTTGCCGTGCAGGCCGGTGGCGCTGAGCAGCACGCGGCGTTCACGCATCAGGTTGACGAAGCGGTGGGTGGCTTCCTTGGCCGGCGTCTTGGTGGCGCGGTCGCGCACCAGTTCCACACCGATGAACAGGCCATCGCCGCGCACGTCGCCGATCAGCGGGTGGCGTTCGGCCAGCGCCCGGAAACCCTCGCGCAGATACTGTCCGGTGCGCGCGGCGTTGGCTTGCAGGCCTTCTTCCTGGATGACCGCCAGCGTGGCCTGGGCGGCGGCGCAGGCCACCGGATTGCCGCCGAAGGTGTTGAAGTAGCGGGCCTCGCGGCCGAAGCGTTCCATGATGTCCGGGCGCGACACCATCGCCGCGATCGGGTGGCCGTTGCCCATGGGCTTGCCCATGGTGACCAGGTCCGGCACCAGCCCATGGCGTTCAAACCCCCACATCTTCGAACCCGTGCGCGCAAAGCCCGCCTGCACCTCGTCGGCAATGAACAGGCCGCCCGCGTCGCGGATGGCCTGCACCGCCGGCGCCAGAAAGCCCGCCGGGTCGCTGTAGACGCCGTCGCTGGAAAAAATGGTGTCCACCAGCAGCGCGGCCGGGCGGATGCCATGGCGGCGCATGTCGTCGATGGCGGCCTGCACCTGCGCGGCGAACCAGGCGCCCAATGTGGCCGGGTCCTGCCGGTAGGTGTCGGGGGCGGCCACGGTACGCGTGTCCAGCCCCAGCGGCACGGCCTGGCCCAGCGACGGCGACACCGCCGCCACCGCCGAGGTCACGCCGTGGTACGCCAGCTGCGTGACGATGACGCCGGTGCCGCCGGTGTGGCTGCGCGCCACGCGCAAGGCCAGGTCATTGGCCTCGCTGCCGGTGCAGGTGAAGATCACCTGCGACAGCGGCTCGGGAAAGGTCGCCAGCAGCTGTTCGGCGTAGTCCAGCACCCCGTCGTGCAGGTAGCGCGTGTGGGTGTTCAGGATGGCGGCCTGCTCGGCAATGGCCCGCACCACGCGCGGATGGCTGTGGCCGACCGAAGCCACGTTGTTGTAGGCATCCAGGTAGCGCTGGCCGTCGGCGCCGATCAGCCACACGCCTTCGCCGCGCACGATGTGCAGGGGCTGGTCGTAGAACAGGCGGTAGGACGGGCCCAGCACGCGCTGGCGGCGGGCGATCAGGGCGCGTTCGGCCTCGGGCAGCGCATCGGCGGCCGCGGGGTCGAAGGCATTGAGCATGGCTTTGTCTCGGCTCATGTGAAACTCTCCATCGGGGTCAGGCAGGCGGCCAGCAGGATGTCGCTGGCCTGCTGGCGCGGCAGCGTGTCCAGCCGCGCCAGGCCGGACCAGGCCTGGCCATTGTTGCGCAGGATGTATTGGCGGTTTTCGGGATGCTGCTCGGCGCGCCAGCCGGTGATCGCCACCGTGATGAGGTGGCGCGCGGCGATCAGGTCGGGCAGCAGGGCGATTTCGGTGTCGGTCAGGGGCAGCGCCTGGTGGTAGCTGGCCACGCAGTGCCGCAACGCGGGCGATAGCGGATCGGGCGCGTCTTGCAGCAGATAAGCGCCGGCCACGGCCAGGTCCTGCACCAGCGGCGCGCGCACCATGTCGCCAAAATCCAGCAACGCGGCGATGCGTTCGGGGCGGGCCGGTTCGACCATCACGTTGTACGGGTTCAGGTCGTTGTGGATCACCTGGCGCCGCAAGCCTTCAAGCGCCGGCTGGGTGTGGCGGATGAAGCGGTCCAGGTGGCGTTCGGCCAGGGCGCGCCGTTCGGGGTCGGCAATGCGGGGCAAGAGGTCGGCCAGGCGGTCGGCGTGCTGCAGGTCCCAAAGCAGTTCGTGGTCGGCCATGGGGTGGCTGAAATGGGCCAATGCCAGATCGAACTGCGCCAGCGCACGGCCCAGCGCCTGGTGCTGCGCGGGGCTGCGGGCCACCTTGTAAAGCGGCACGCCATCGATATAGGTGATCAGCCGGATGGCGCGGCGGGCGCCGTCTTCGTCTTCGTGCCAATGCACGTAGTCGCCGGCCACGCCGGGAATCAGGCGCGGCACCGGTGGTTCGCCGCCGGCCTGCATCAGGCACAACTGCGCCTGGGTATGAAAGTCGGTGACCGCAGGATCTTCGGCGGGGTGGGTGGCCTTGAGCACATAGGCCGCGCCATCCGCGCACTGGATCAGGAAGTTCTGGTCGCGTTCGCTGGACAGGATGCTGGCGCGGGCCGTCAGCCCGTAGCAGGACAGGGCCAGGGCCTCGGCGTCCGCCAGGGTCAGTTTCGGGGGCTCGGCGGCGAACAGCGCCTGGCCGGCGCTGGGGCGGGTGCTGCGATTCATGCGGGGCGCTCTTCCAGTCCGCACCATTCGGCGATGAACAGCGCGATGGTCTGGGTCACCTTGCGCACCGATTCCAGGTTGACCGCTTCGTCGTAGCCGTGCGGCATGCGGCATTCCGGGCCGTAGACGATGGCCGGCGTGTCGGCGTACAGGCCATAAAAGCGCGCGTCGGTGGCGGCGGACGTGGCGTACTCGCGCAGCGGCTCGCCAAACACCTGCTCGTGGGCGCTGCGCAGCGCAGCTTCGACCTCGTCGGAATCCTTCAGTTCGTAGCCCTCGGCCATGAAGCCGTGGTAGACCACCTTGGGCGGATGCTTGGCCAGGAACGGGTCGCGCGCGGCGGCCTGCGCCACGAAGGCCTCGATCTCGGCGCGCGCGGCTTCCAGGCTCTGGCCGGGGTACACCGCCACACGCATGTCGAAGGTGCACCAGGCCGGCACGCTGGACGGCCAGTCGCCGCCCGCGATCTTGCCCAGGTTGAAGCGGATGGGGTGGGGGTGGTCGCAGAAATGGCGGTGGTCGCACTTGCGGCCGTTCCAGCGCGCTTCCAGCTCGTCCAGCGCCTGGATCAGGAAGATGGCCTTCTGGATGGCATTGGCGCCCGCGCCGGTGAACGCAGCCGAGGCGTGCTGGGGGGCGCCTTCGACCTGCACCTGGAACCACATCGGCCCGACCTGGGCGCGCATCAGCATGGGCAAGAGCGGTTCGGGAATGAAGGCCGCGTCGGCCCGGTAGCCGCGCGCCAGGCAGGCCAGCGCGCCGTTGCCGGTGCATTCTTCTTCCACCACCGATTGCAGGAACACGTCGCCCGCGGGCGCCAGGCCCAGGCTGGCCAGCGCGTCCATGGCCGACAGGCAGGCGACCAGGCCCGACTTCATGTCGCCCGCGCCGCGGCCGTGCATCCAGCCGTCGACGATGGCGGGGTCGTACGGGTCGCGGCTCCATTGCGACAGCGGGCCGACCGGCACCACGTCGATGTGGCCGTTCAGGATCAGCGAGCGGCCCTTCAGGCTGCGGGCGCGGTGCGCGCCGACCACGTTGTAGGCGTTGTCGTAGGACACCGCCACCGGCGAAAAGCCCGGCAGGTGGGCAATGGCGTCGACGTCGATCTTCCAGCGGTCCACGCCGTAGCCGCGTTCGGCATAGCGCGCCGCCATGAAGTCCTGCGCGGTGGCTTCTTCACCGCGCTGCGACGGCAGGCGCACCAGTTGCGCGGTCAGTTCGGTCTGGGCCGCAAAGCCCGCGTCCACGGCTTGGATGATGCGCTGCCGGAGCGCCGGGGTCAGTTCTGGCATGGATGTGCTCGAGGTTGACTGGGATGCGAGCCATCCTAAAGACAATTGGATCTGTGAAAAATAGCCAATCCGGGTTATTTGATATAGCCACTTTGCGGCGCTGGCGGCTTGGCGAGGCCGCCACCGTCCGCGCAATGACGGGCGACGCCGCCGCGCCGCCCGTGCCGGCCTACTGGCGAGGGATTCCGGCGCTGGCGATGGCCTCGCGCCATTGCTTGTCGCTGGCCTCGACAAAACGGGCGAATTCCGCCGGGCTGGCGGGGGCGCTGACCTTCACGCCCAGTTCCTGGAAGCGCGCCTGCACGTCGGGTTGCGCCATCACGCGGGTGAATGCCTGGTTCACCGTGTCCACGACGGGTTCCGGGGTGCCGGCGGGGGCGAACAGGCCCGTCCAGAAATAGAAGTCCATGCCCTTCAAGGCTGCCGTTTCCCCGGCCGAGGCCATGTCCGGGTTGCCGATGTCGCGGTCGCGGCTCATCACGCCCACCGGCGTCACGCGGCCGCTCTTGACCAGTTCCAGCAGGGCGGGCAGGCCGGACACCGCCAGGTCGACCGTGCCGCCGATGACGTCGGTGGCGATCTTCGAGGCGCTGGCATAGGGAATGAAGGTGATCTCGGTGCCGGTCATCTTCTTCAGGCTTTCCATCGCGATGCTCGGCAGCGAGCCGACGCCGGTGGCGCCGTAGGTCAGCCGGCCGGGCTCGGCGCGGGCGCGCCGGATCAGGTCGTCGAACGAGCGCACGCCCAGCTTGGGGTTGGCCACCACGGCCAGGCCGCTGGTGCCCAGCGGGGCCACGGCCTGCAGGTCGCGATAGGTGTACTTGGCGGAGACCTGCACCTGCGGCGCGATCACCACGTCCGAGACGATGCCCATCAGCAGGGTGTAGCCATCGGGTTTGGCGTTGACGGCCCGCGTGACGCCGATGATGCCGCCTGCGCCGGCGATGTTCTCGATGACGATGGTCTGGCCCAGTTCCTGGCCGAGCTTGGGCGCGACCAGGCGGGCAAAGGCATCCACCGAGCCGCCGGGCGCGTAGCCCACGATCAGCTTGATGGGTTGGGTGGGGTAGGTTTGCGCGGCAACGGGGGCCGCGCCGGTTGCGAGGGCCAGCGCCAGTGCGGGCAGGATGAAGGGTTTCATGTTTGTCTCCGTGGGGTGTTGTTATGGGTTGCTGTGATCGAGGGTCGCCATGCGCCGAGCCGGGGACGTCAGGTCTGCAGCCACGCCCTGACCCGCTCGAACACGTCGTCGCTGTTGCGGTCCATCATGGGCAGGTGGGAGTTGCCGTGGACCCCCTCGGCCGGCAGGTCGATCACGCTGACCGGCGTGGTGTCGCGGATGCTGGCGAGGTAGGCGTCGGCCTGGCGCCGGTAATTGATCCAGTGCGATCCGGACGCTTCAATAAAGTCGCCCCACACGTGCAGATGGCGCGGCAGCGGCCCGGTCGGGCTGGGCGCAGGCATGCCGCCGGGTTCGATGCCGACCACCGACTGCACCCACTGCGGCCGACGCCGTGCGATCTCGGCGGCGAAGCCGGCGCCCTGGCTGTGCGCCACCAGGTGGCAGGGGCCGACCTGGTCGACCAGCGCCTCGTAGGCGGCCAGGATCATCGCTTCGTGGCCCGGCCAACGCGGCACCCACTGCTTGGCGAAGCGGTCGAAGCTGTCGCAGGGAAATTGCTGCCCGGGAAAGGGATGGCGCGGCGCGGGCGCCGGCTCATAGCGGGGGCCGATGCGAAAAGTCAGCCAGGCCTCGCGCTTGGTGCGAAATACGGGCGCCTCGGCGTAGACCTCGGGATAGCGCGCCCAGGACGAACGGCCGCGCTCCACCGCGTCGCTGACCAGCACGTCGTAGCCCGCTTGCAGAAAGCGCATCAGCCAGCCCGGCCGGCCATCCGGCGTGTCTTCCCAGGTGCAGCCGGTCATGCCGCCGCCGTGCCACAGCAGCACGGGATGCGGATGGCGGGGCCGCGCCAGCCGGAAGGCCTGTACGTACATCTGGCCGTAGACCTGTTCACCGTTGGGATCGACCTCGCGCGGATGGCCGTTCAGCACCATGCTGCGGTGTTCGACGGGCAGGCCCGCCACCGTCGCGGTCTGGCCGCCGACAAAGAACGAGCTTACGGATTTCAGGCAGATATCGTCGCAATGCATAACAGGTCCGTTTTCGATGACGGGCGTAGCTTGCGATTCGGTCTATAGTTACGTCAATCGAATAAAAATCAAAGATTGTTGATCTATGGGAATCAATTACGACATCGAGGATCTGCGGGCGTTCTGCACGCTGGTGCGCACCGGCCAGTACACGGCGGCGGCGTCGCAGCTGTGCATCACCACGTCTGCCTTGAGCCGGCGCGTGGCCAAGCTGGAGGACCGCATCGGCGCCAAGCTGTTCGAACGCACGACGCGCCGCGTGGTGGTCACCTCGATCGGCCGCACCTTGTACGAACGGGTGCTGCCCGCCGTCAGCCGGCTGGACGCCTGCCTGCTGGAAGCGGCGCGCGCGGCGCAGGGGCAGGGCGGCAACCTGGCGGTGGGCACGGTGGCGTCGGTGGGCTATTCCGTGTTTCCCAAGGTGCTGCCCGCGTTCTACGCCGCGCATCCGCACACCTACCTGTCGATCCGCGACGCCAACGCCACCGTGGTGGCCAAGCTGGTGGAAGACGGCGAGGTCGAATTCGGCGTGACGACCGTGGTGTCGTTTCCGCAATCGCTGGTGGTGGAGAAGGCCGCCGCCTACGGCTACAACCTGGTGTACGCCAAAGGCTCGGCCTTCCGTCCGCGACGCCGCACGCTGACCTGGACGCAGGTGTCCGATTTGCCCGTGGTGGGGCTACACCCCTTGAGCTCGACGCGCCTGCAGATCGACAGCGTGCTGCACGCCAGCGGCATTGTCTTGCCCTGGAAGATCGAGGTCGATCAGCTGGCCACCATGGTCGGCCTGGTGCAGACGGGGGATTTCGTGGCGGTGATGCCCGGCCTGTTCGACGCGGCGGGCTATGGCTTGCAGTCGGTGCCGGTGGGAAGCCCGGATATCGTCCGAGATATCTACCTGGTCAGGCGTCACGACGTGAGCCTGTCACCGGCGGGGCAGTCGTTGCTGGGGTTGATTCGGGAGCGGTTGGGGGCGGGGTAGGGGGCGCCCTTGCGCCGACCCGTTGTCAGGCGTGCGCTGCCCGATCAGTCGTTACGGACGAAAGCCCGCAAGGATCGGCGCGATCCATTCCTGGCCACCCCCGTTGTCCCAGGGGCCGTTCTCTCGTCCACCGTAAAGCTCCTGGCTACCGGTCACTGTCTTGATGCCTTGCGGATGGCGCGCGGCGTCGAGAAAGGCGTTCACCACGTCGCGCAGGCCGGCTTCGTCATGGGGCGGCAGCGAGGCCAGGGCATCGTCGAGCGAATAGCGGATGTCGGCAATGACACATTCGTAGCGGACGGTCGCCATTTTTTGTCCGGGCAGCGCCGGATTGGGTTTGATCGTCTTGGACAGGACCTTGCAGCTTGATTGCGAAACGAGTGCCCGCTGCAGACGCAGGGCCTCTATCAACCGTTCCTTCGCCGCCTGTGGTTCGGTGGCATTCAGCAGCGCTTGCACCCGAATTTCCGCCGCGCGTCGGTACGCGCCTTCCCGCATGTTGTCCACGTTGCGCAAGACCTCCACGCGGATGGGTAGCTTGTCGGGATAGAAGCGCTTCGTGTAGGCATCCAGTTGGCGCGCGCTGTTCATGTCGTCGTGGATGACGTAATCGAGGTAGAGCTGCCCGATCTGTTCGGGCGTCAGCGATTGTGCTGCGGCTGGGGCGATGGGAAGTAGAGATACCCAGCCGAACAACGCAGCGGCGACGGCACGGGGAAAGCTCTGAATCAGGCGCATGGCGGGCGAGGGCTGGGCGTTGGGGGACGGGCCGCAGTCGCCCTGTCGATCAAGTGCGCGGCAAGGCGTAGCGATGTCATTATGCCTGCGCGAGGGACGACAGCGCCGATGCGCCTGGCGGCCGCGGGGGCCAGCAAGGCGTTCGGCTTCGCGTGCGCGGCGGCGCCGGGCCGCCGCGTCAGCCGCGTCAGGGTTGAAACCCCGCAATGATCGGGTCGACCCACTCGTTGTAGTCTTCGGTGGACCAGGGCCCCTGGCTGCTGGGCGCAAACAGGTCTTTCTTGCCTGTCACCGTTTTCACGCCCTTGGGATGCCGCAGGGCGGCCAGGAATTCGTCGACCAGCGTTGTCACGCCGGCTTCATCGGGCGCGGCGAGTTTGCTCAGCGCGGCCTCGAAGGAATAACGCACGTTGGGGATGGTGCATTGGTAGGTGACCTGCACGACTTGATATCCCGGCGGCAGGTCATTGGGCTTGATCTTGCTGGACTGCACTTTGCAGTCCGATTGCTGAACGGCGGCGTGCTGCAACTGCAGTGCCTCGGCCAGCTTGTCCTTCAGGACGCGGGGGTGCCTGGTGTTGGGCAGGGCGCCTGCCAACTGGGCCGCCATTTGCTGGAATTGCGCGCTGCGGATGGCCGCCATGTTCTTGACGGTGTTGACATCGAAGGTGTCTTTGCCGTCATTGGACAGCCTCAGGTAGTCGTTCAGCTGACGGGCGCTGTCGGCGTTGTCGTGCACGATGACGTCGAGATACAGCTGGGCGACCTGGTCGGGTGTCATCTGGACCGGCGTGGAGGTCAGGGCGGTGGCCGGGGCCGTAGACAGCAGGCTGGCCAGGCCCAGCAACGCGGGAGCGAGGGAGCGCGTCAATCGTGGATTCGAGGACATGGTGATAAGGCTTGGGGTGGCAAGGAGCGGGCCTGTCGGTGGCGACGGATGGCCCATGGGTGAAGAAGGAGGCAAGCGTAGCAACGCCGAGGCGGTCGTGAACGCCCGGACGAAAGAAACAGAAATTTCCTACAAATCGGGCTTGCGGACCGCCTTCCCGACCGTCTCCGGCAGCGCCTGGCCGCTTCCCGGCCGCCTTGCCCCCGCCTTGCCTCAGGATCGCTGGCCCGGCTGGTGCAGCAGGAAGTGTTCGACGATGCCTTGCAGGGCGTAGTCGGCGCTGGCCTGGCGGATGCGCTGGCGGCTGCCGCTGAACTGCCGGGTGGCGGTGTAGACGATGGGGCTGGCGTCGGCGTTGCCGCTTTTGAAGGCCCAGGCGTAACACTGTGTGCCCGCCGGCACGCGGTCGTCGATGGCGTCGGTGACGCCGGTGTTGGCAACGGCGACGTTGGCGGGACTTTTGCGCGCGGCGCCCAGCGCCATGTCGCGGGCCACGGCTTCGCTGGTCAGGTTATGAGTGGCCAGGGTGGATTGCGGCACGTCCAGGCAGCGCCGTTTCGATTCGGCCGAATACACCACGAACGCGCAATCGAGCAGGGCGCCCGCGCCCGGGATGTCGGCCAGCGTGGCGGCGATCAGCCCGGCGGTGCAAGACTCGGCGGTCACCAGCGTCAGCCGATGTTCGTGCATGAATAAGGCGACTCTTTCGTTGGCATTCATCAGGGACTCCTGCGGTTGTCCTGCCTTCCCAGCAATTGCCATGCCGGAAATCGCCCATTTCCCGGGCCGTCGCAGGTGCTGACAGACACTCACAGAATAAGGTCGCGGGCGGTCGGCACGGCGCGCATAATGAAGCTTGCGGTGAAGGCAGTTCGGACCGAAGCGGTGCCTGTGGCGCCCATCAAGTTCCCTTTTCCAGCGGCGTTGCGGCGCCCCATCGAGGAACTCCCATGTCTACATCTGCGCAGGTCAGGACGCGGGGCGAATCAGCGCTTCGGCTGGCAGGTGAAAACCGCTACCGGCTGCTGGTCGACGCCGTGATGGACTACCAGATCTATCTGCTCGATGCCGAGGGCCGGGTGATCAGCCTGAACAAGGGCGCCGAGCAGTTCAAGGGGTACACGCTGCAGGAAGTCGCGGGCGAGGATTTTTCTCTTTTCTACACCGAAGAGGACCGCGCCGCCGGCCTGCCCCAGCGGGCGCTGGAAACCGCAAGACGCGAGGGCCGCTTCGAGGACGAAGGCTGGCGCGTGCACAAGAACGGCCAGCGCTTCTGGTGCAGCGTCGTCATGGATACCATCCGCGACGACGACGGCAGCATCCTGGGTTTTGCCAAGATCACGCGCGACCTGACCGAAAAGAAAAATGCGCAGCAAGAGGTGGAAGCCGCGCGCGAAGCCCTGTATCACTCGCAGAAGCTGGAAGCGCTGGGCCGCCTGACCGGCGGGGTGGCGCATGATTTCAACAATTTCCTGACCACCATCCGCTTTGCCGCCGACATGCTGGCCAAGCCCACCGTCGAGGCGCCCAAGCGGCTGGAACTGGCCGGACTGATTGCCGCGGCGGTGGATCGTGCCGGCCATTTGACGGCGCAATTGCTGGCGTACGCACGCCGCCAACCGTTGAAGCCCGCACGCTTTGACGTGCGCGGCTGCATCGAGGGCATGCAGGAGATCTTCGCGGCCACGGCCGGGGCGGGCATCAGGATCGACTACCGCTTCGAGGATGGCCCGCTTTACATCTGCGCCGATCCGAACCAGCTCGAGACCGCGATCCTGAACATCGTGGTCAACGCGCGCGACGCCATGCCGCAAGGCGGAACCTTGACGATCTCGCTGTGCCGCGCGAACGGCGTGGCCGGCCCGGACCCGGCGGGCGGGGGCCGGCCGTGCGTGGCGATTGCCGTGCGCGATGCGGGCAGCGGCATGGCGCCCGAGGTCCTGGCGCACGTGTTCGAGCCCTTCTTTTCCACCAAGCCGATCGACAAGGGTACCGGCCTGGGGCTGAGCCAGGTGTTCGGATTCGCCCGGCAGTCCGGCGGCGACGTCAGCGTGAGCAGCAAGGAAGGCGAAGGGTCCACGTTCACCATCACCATTCCGGAAGACGCATTGCGGGGCGATATCCAGGCCGTGCAAGCCCCGCCGGCTGATCCCGGCGAGGCGTTCGAACGCATCGTGCTGGTCGAGGACGACGCCAGCGTGGCGGAGGTATTGCGTGCGCTGCTGGAAGACCTGGGCCACGAGGTCACGTTGTGCACCGGCGCCGACCAGGCGCTGGACCTGCTGGCCGAGACCCACGGCGGTTGTGACCTGGTGATCACCGATATCGAGATGGCCGGCCTGAACGGCATTGAGCTGGCGCATCGCATCCGTTCGATGTGGCCGCACATCCGCATCATCCTGACGACGGGGGCCGACGACATCCTGCGCCGGTCGGGGCCGCGCGTCTTTCCGCTGCTGCCCAAGCCATGGTCGATGGCGCTGCTCATCGACCTGCTCAAGCGCGATCCCGGGCCCGTGCCCGAGGGCCGGGCGCCCTAGGCGCCGGTGGCGCAGAGCGCCACCGGGTGGTCGCGCAGCAGCGGCAGCACGGCCAGTTCGCCCGCCGCGCCGACCTGGTGCCGCCGGCCTGACAGCACATCCAGGAAGACCCGGCCCGCTTCGCGCGGCAGCAGCAGCCGCGTGTCCGTCCAAAAGGTGCGGGCGGTGGCGGCATCGCCCTGGGCGTAGCCGGCGACCGCCACGGCGCACAGCCGGGGCACCACCAGCAGCAGGTCCTGGCCGTCATGGCGCCGCAGATAGGCCACGATGCGATCGGCCTGCGGCCCCTGGGCCGCGACGGGACGGCAGTCGGCGTGGCGCAGCAGCTCGGGAAAGCGGGCGCGCAGCCGCAGTGCGCGCTGGATCAGGGCCTGCTTGACCGCGCCGCTGCGCCAGGCGCCGGCGCAACCCGCCAGCGGACTGTCGGGCGAGGTCTCGGCCAGCAGGGCGGCGCGCGCGGCGTAATCCACCGGCCGGCGGTTGTCGGGATCGACCAGGCTGAAGTCCCACAGGTCCGTGCCCTGGTACAGGTCCGGCACCCCGGGCAGGGTGTTGCGCAGCAAGGTCTGCGTCAGGCTGTTGACCAGGCCCGCCGGGGCCAGGCGCAGCGCGTACGCGGCGATCTCGCGCAGCAGGGCGCGGCCCTCGGGCTCGGCCAGCAGATGGTCCAGGGCATGGCGGGCCGCCTGTTCGTACGCCGTGTCGGGGCTGGTCCAGCTGCTGTGCTGCTTGGCTTCGCGCAGGGCTTTCTGCTGCCATTGCGCCAGGCGCTCCAGGCAGGCCGCGACGAGGTCGGGGCGGGTGTCGATGTCGCCCGGCGCCAGGTCCAGCGGCCACGCGCCGACCAGGCTTTGCAGCAACTGATAGCGGTCGGCCCGGGACGGCATGCCGTCCTGCGTGGGCAGGCGTTCTAGCCAGGCTTGCGCGGTGTGGATCCAGCCTTGCGGATCTTCGGTCAGCGCGGCCAGGCGGCAGCGGCTGTCTTCGCCGCGCTTGTGGTCGTGCGTGGCGGTGGCCAGCATGGCATCGGGGTGGCTGCGGGCGCGTGCGACGCAGGCGGCGTGAAACGCCTGCGGGTCCAGCGAGAAGCGGGCGGGACTGGAGCCGACTTCGTTGCGCGAAAGCAGCGGGGCGTAACGGTAGAACAGGGTGTCTTCCAGGGCTTTGGCCGCGAGCGGCGGGGTCAGTTGCTGGAAGTGGCGCAGCGCACGGTCGCGGGCGCTTTGCAGGGCGCGGCCGGCGCTGGCGTCCTGCGGTTCGCCGGGCGTGCCGTCCAGCCACTGGCCGAGCAACTGGAGCAGGCGGTCGTCGGCGCTGCCGGGGCGCGCCCCGAGCTGGCGGCGGGCGTCGGCCAGGGCGGCCTGCATACGGGCCTCGTCCGCCGCGCCGCGGCCGCCGTCTTCCGCATAGCTGCGGTAGACGGCAAAGGCGGCGAGCACGGCGGACAGCACGCGGTCGATGGCCGGGCCGGCGCAATCCCGGGTGCGCAGGTCCAGCCGCGCCACCCGCGTCAAGGCGCGCACCAGCGTCTGCCGTTCGGCGACGAAGTGCCGCTCCAGCATGAGGCGGCGCGCGGTCAGCAGTTGCTCGGACGCGCTGTCGTGCTGGCCGCTCAGGCGCTGCCAGAATTGTTCCAGGCCGTCGCGGGCGGCCGGGGCATGCAGCAGGGCACCGACCTGGTCCATGAAGTCGTAGCCGGTGGTGCCGTCGGCCCCCCAGCGCGGGTCGGGCGTTTCGTCGTCGGCCAGGATTTTTTCCACGATCAGGTAGGGCTCGGGGCACAGGCCGGCCTGTTGGCGCGCGGGGCCGGCTTGCGCCAGCAGGCCGCGCAGGCGCCGCAGGTACGCGCCGGGCGCGGCCAGGCCGTCGACGTGGTCGATGCGCAGGCCGTCCAGCAGGCCCTGGTGGTACAGGCGCAGGGGCAACGCGTGCACGGCGTCGAAGACCGCGTCGTCCTCGACCCGCACGCCGATCAGCTCGCTGACCTCGAAGAAGCGCCGCCAGTTGATCTGGTCGGGCGCGGTGGCCCACCAGGCCAGGCGGTAGTGCTGGCGCTCCAGCAACGCATGCAGCCGCTGCCGGCCCTGCGGTGTGTCCGCCGCGTGGGCAGCGCAGACCTGGGCGGGCGTGCCGCCGGCGTCCAGCGTGGCCTGCGCGAGCGGATAGCGTTGATCGCCGACGGCAATCGCGTAGCCGGCGCGGCCGTCCGGCACCAGCGCCAGGCCCCCCGATTCCAAACAGGTGCCGTAGGAATCGGGCAAGACCGGCAGCAGCACTTTGCCGCGCAACGCGGGATCCGGCGTACGCCAGTCGATGTCGAAATGCCGCGAATACGCGCTGCGTTCGCCATGGCGCAGCACGTCGGCCCACCAGCGGTTCGAGACGTGCGCGGCCATGTGGTTGGGCACGATGTCGGCGATGAGGCCCAGGCCGAGCGCACGGGCGGCAGTGGCCAGGCGTTGCAGGGCGGGCTCGCCGCCCAGTTCGGGATTGACGCGGCCGTGGTCGATGACGTCGTAGCCGTGGGTGGATCCCGTGCGTGCCGTCGTGATGGGCGACAGGTACAGGTGGCTGACGCCGAGCGCGGCGTAGTAGGGCGCCTGGGCGGCGGCATCATCCAGGGTGAAGCCGGCGTGCAGCTGCAGGCGGGCGGTGGCGCGCGGCCGCCCGGCGGTGGCGCTGGGGGGCAAGGCAAGCGTCATGGTTTGCGGTCTCTCAGGGCGCGAAGCGGCGCGAGCCGCGTGCGCACCGCCGGGTCGTCCAGGCAGCGGGCCGCGTCCAGCGGCTGGCGCTGGCGCCAGTTGGGATGCCGTGCGTCGGCACCCGGCAGGTTGGGCTGTTCGAGCATGCCGGTGGCGTCTTCCAGGGGCACCAGCGTGAGCGGACAAGGCGTGGCGGCGACGAAGGCGAGCAGTGCGGCCCCCGGGGCCTGCGCCGGCGCCGGGCTGGCGGGCAAATGCGCGTGGTCGCGCACGGCTTGCCACAGGTGTTCGCGATGCGCCTCGCGCTGGGCGTGCAGCTCGGCGGGAGCCTCGTGCGGACCCGTCAGCCCGAGCCGCGCGCGCCAGTCGAGATCGTGGCCCTGCCACCAGCCCCGCAGCGTGGGCAGGTCATGCGTCGTGGTCATGGCGGCGGCGCTGGCCGGCCAGGCGGCCGGCGGCAGGAATGCCGCGGGGGCGCGCGGGCTGGGCGGACCGCGCATGAACCAGAGCACGTTCATGCCCAGCAGGCCGTGCTCGCGCAGTGCGTCGTCAAAGCCCTCGGGCACCGTGCCCAGGTTTTCACCGATCACCAGGGCCCGGTGGCGCCACGCTTCCAGCGCCGTCAGCCGCAGCAGCGCGCGCAGTGGGTAGCGCAGGTAGGCGCCGTCGGCCGCGCCCGCGCCATCGGGAATCAGCCACAGACGGGCCAGGCCCAGGATATGGTCGATGCGCAGTCCGCCCGCCTGCGCCAGGCTGGCGCGCAGCAACGCCAGGAAGGCCGCGTAGCCGGAATCGCGCAGCGCGCGGGGCGACAGGGCGGTGAGCGACCACGCCTGGCCCAGCGGGTTGTGGATGTCGGGCGGCGCGCCGACGCTGGCGTGCCGCAGCAGATCGGCCTGGCGGCTCCAGGCATGGCTGCCGGCCGGGTGGGCGCCGATGGCCAGGTCCGCAATCAGGCCCACGCGCATGCCGGCCTGCCGGGCCGCGGCGTGCGCGCTGGACAGGCTGAGCGCCGCCAGCCATTGCGCGAACCGGTGAAAGTCGAGTTCGTCCGCGTGCGTGCGGGCGGCGGCCTCGGCCTGCGCCGATCGCGGGTCGCGCAGCGCCTGCGGCCAGTCGGCCCAGGTGGCGGGCGCGCCGGGAAACTGCGCCTGGCGTGCATGCAGGGTTTCGAACAGGACGTGGTCACGCAGGTCCTGTCCGCCCGCGGTGCAGAAGGCCTGGAAGGCCTGTTGCTCGGCCGCCGAGGCTTGCGCACCGAAGCCGCGATGCAGTTCGCGCAGCAGCTGCTGACGCCAGCGGGCCGCCTGCGGCCAGTCGATCAGGTCTTGTGCGTCCAGGGCCTGCAGCGCCGAGGCGGCGGCCGGCGGCAGGCGGGCCAGCGCTGCGCGCAGGGGCGCCTCCCCCAGCACGCCGGGGTCGGCATACAGGGTGTTAAGGAACAAGCGGCTGGAAGGGGAATAGGGACTGAATTGGGTCGGGTCGTCGGCGAACAGCGCGTGCACGGGACTGATGGCCAGCGCATCGGCGCCCGCGGCCCCGGCGGCGCCGGCCAGTTCGCGCAGCGCGCCGAAGTCGCCAAAGCCCTGCGTGGACCGGGCGGCGTCCGGCCCGCGGTAGCGCAGGCTGTAGACCTGCGCAGCCAGGCCCCAGGCACGCGGCGCGGCATCGCCCAGCAACTGCGCCAGGGTCGGCGCGCTGGGCGGCGCGACGGCCAGGGTGGTGGTGCCGCCGGCCAGTTCCAGCTGGTAGTAGCCTGGCTGGGTCGGCACCGCCAGCTCGGGCGCGCCGCCGATGCCCGGGCTGGTGTGTCCGCGCAACGGGGCGGCCTGGGGGGCGTGGATGGCATAGCGGCCGGCGCAGCGTGCGGGCAGGCTGAGCGTGCCGCCCGCCACCGCGACCCGCATGGGCGGCAGGTGGGCATGGCTGTCGGCCAGGTGCCGGCGGCTGGCCTGGATCTGGCCGTCGGCGTCGGCCGGCAGGTCCATGGCGCGCAGCAAGGCACGCAGCGTGTCCGGCGCCACGACCCGGGGGTGGCCATGCGCATCGGTCCAGTGCTCGGCCAGGCCGGCTTCGGCGGCCAGCGCCGCCAGCGCGGCGTGGGGAGCCGTCATGGGGCCTCCTGCAACAGATACACCGTGCTGCCGCGACACAGGCTGCCTGTGCCGATGGCGTCGAACGCGCCGGGCAGCGATTCGAACAGCACCTCGCCAAAGCCGCCGGTGGGCGCGAGGTCCGCCGGCAGCGGCACGTGGTCGGGCCCCAGGTTGGCGTAAAGCGTCAGTACGGCGCCGTCATTCAAGGCCCACCGGGCCAGCACGGCGTGTTCACCCACTGCGCGGGCGCCGAGGCTGCTTGCGCCGCGCAGGCGC